>JBGSUF010000302.1:0-8606 GCA_041736285.1 Hyphomonadaceae bacterium
CCGTCCTCGAGCGGCAGCGCGACCGACGCAAACAAATTCCCCGAAGGAGACGTCCAAACCCGCCCGAGCCGTCCTCGCCCGGCAGACTGGCGCTCGGCCGCGATCCACGACGCCCCCGGGAGCCCGCCATCAATGCGTCGCCGCGCTTCCTCATTCGTGCTGTCGATCACCTCATGCCAGTAGACCGGCCACGCGCCGCCGTCAGGCGAAGGGAGAGGCTTTGCCGGGTCCATCCCCGTCAGAACCCGACGGCCTGTGACGCCAGATCGTAGAGATAGCCGAAGAAAACGAAAGCCACGACCGTGCCAATCAGCGTTGCCAGCACGACCGTCATCGACACCGACGTTTCCACCCGTTCAAAGTCCGGCTCCGGGTCGTTCATGAACATGATCCAGACCAGTTTAAGATAATAGCCGAGCGAGACGACCGAAGCGACGATGAGGATGATCACCAGCGGCAGCATGTTCGCCGTCAGGCCGGCATCGACAATCTGGAACTTGCCCCAGAAGCCCGCAAACGGCGGAATGCCCGCGACCGAGAACACCAGAACGGCGAGGCAGACCGCCAGCCATGGCTTGTTCTGCCCAAGCCCGCCCAGTTCGGAAATGTTCTCCACCATGCCGCCCTTGCGCCGCATCGACATCACGCCGGCAAATATGCCCAGCGTCGTCACCGCATAGATCGTCATGAACACAAGGAGCGCCGCCCCGCCCGTCGCCTTGCCAGCCGCCACCGCAACCAGAGCGTAGCCGACATTGGCAATAGAGGAATAGGCCAGCAGCCGCTTGACATTGGTCTGCACGAGCGCGCCGAACGAGCCGACGAGCATCGACGCGCCCGCAATGATCGCCACGATGAGTTGCCAGTCCCGCTCGAACGGTCCGAACGCGGAGAAAAGGACATGCGCGAACATCACCACGGCCGTGACCTTGGGCGCGGTGGCGAAGAAGGTCACGACCGGTGTCGGCGCCCCCTCATACACATCCGGTGTCCAGACATGGAGCGGCGCGGCCGAAACCTTGAACGCAAGCCCCGTGATCATCAGCACCAGCCCGAACTGCAGTCCGATCGACATTTCCTCGGCGGCGATCGCGGCGTAGCGCGTCTCCCCCGTGAAGCCATAGACCAGCGACATGCCATAGAGGATCAGGCCAGACGCAAGCGAGCCAAGCACAAAATATTTCAGCCCGGCTTCCGATGACCTTGCATTGTCACGGTGATAGGCCGCCAGAACGTAGGATGACAGGCCAAGCGTCTCGATGCCGAGATAAAGCGTCATGATGTCGGCGGCAGACAGCGCGATGCCCATGCCCATCGCCGCGAAAATCGTCAGGATGGAAAACTCGTAGCGCGCCGTCCCCGACCAGCGCAGCGAGCCGCCGGCCAGCCAGAGCGCGACCGCCGCCAGCCCATAACCCACCGTCTTGGCGAAATTCACAAAGCTGTTGCTCTCGACCAGCCCCATGAAGGCCCGCCCGCCCTCGGCGCCCGTCACAGACAGAACCGCCGCGGCCAGCAGCACCACCGCCCCGATCCGGAAAGACAGGACGTTGAAACGATCCCGCATCACGGCGCCGATCAGCGTCAGCAAGAGACCCGCCGCCGCGAGCAGGAGTTCGGGGCCGATGGCGGCGAATGCAGAAGCCATATCCGTCATTCGATCAGCCTCCGAAGCTTATGTTGAAAAGGTCGAGCACGCGCGCGCTGGCGCTCTCTGTCACGTCGAAGATCAGGCTGGGCGCGATCCCGAAGAGGATTGTAGCCACCACCAACGGCACCAGCGTCGCATACTCCAGTGCAGTCATGTCCTTCAGCTTGGCAACGTCCGGATTGGTGATCTCCCCGAACGCGACCCGGCGATAGAGCGACAGCATGTAGACCGCCGAGAATATCACCCCGAGCGCCGCCCCGAACGCCACCCATGTCGAGGCTTGGAAGCCGCCGACCATTGTCGTGATTTCCCCGATAAAGCCGCTGGTGCCCGGAAGGCCGACATTCGCCATGCTGAACACCATGAAGATGGCCGCAAAAACCGGCATCACGTTCACAACGCCGCCGAATTTCGCAATCTCCCGCGTGTGCATGCGGTCATAAATGACGCCGACAATCAGGAAGAGCGCGCCGCCGATAATCCCGTGCGAGACCATCTGGAAAATCGCCCCCTGCACGCCGATCTCCGTGAAGGAGAATATGCCGATGGTCACATAACCCATGTGCGCAACGGACGAATACGCAATCAGCTTCTTCATGTCGGTCTGGCGGAAGGCCACAAGCGACGCATAAACAATGGCGATCACGCTGAGGACGAACACCATGGGCTGGAAGAACTGGCTCGCGTCCGGGAACATTGGGAGCGAGAAGCGCAGGAAGCCATAGCCGCCCATCTTCAGCAGCACCCCGGCCAGGATCACCGATCCCGCCGTTGGCGCCTGAACGTGCGCGTCCGGCAGCCATGTGTGGACCGGCCACATCGGCAGTTTCACCGCAAACGATGCAAAGAAGGCCAGCCACAGCCAGGTCTGCGCCCCGCTCGAAAAGGCTGTCTGCTCCAGGATCTCGATGTCGGAGGTTCCCGCCTCGATATACATGTACACGATGGCCGCCAGCATGAAGAGCGAGCCGAGAAGCGTGTAGATGAAGAACTTGAAGCTGGCATAAAGCCGGTCCGCGCCGCCCCACACCCCGATGATCAGGAACATCGGGATCAGGCCGCCCTCGAAGAAGATGTAGAACAGCAGCAGGTCCAGCGAGCAGAACACGCCAAGCATCAGCGTTTCGAGGATCAGGAATGCGACGACGTATTCGCTGATCCGGTGCTTGATGGAATGCCAGCTGGCGAGGATGCACAGCGGCGTCAGGAACGTCGTCAGAAGGATCAGCACGAGCGACAGCCCGTCAATGCCCATCTTGTAGCGCACGCCCGCAAACCACCGCACGTCCTCGACGAATTGGTATCCGGACGCCGACGGATCAAACCCGATCAGCAGAAAGAGCGAGATCAGAAAGGTCGCCGCAGAGATCACAAACGCCGCCGGCATGAGTGTCGCGGTCGAAGCGGTCTCCGCCCGTCCGGCCAGTGCGCTGCGCACGAGTATGATAAGCACCGCCCCGGCCAGCGGGAAGAACGTCATCAATGTAAGGATAGGGATGCCGGCCATGTCAGCCCACTCCCTGCATGAGCACGAGCATGATGCCCCCGAAGACAATGAGCGCGCCGATGATCACGAACGCGTAGTGATAGAGATAGCCAGTGTGCATTTTCGACAGGATGCCGGAGGAACGCTGCACCAGCGCCGCCACGCCATTGGGGCCAAGCCCGTCAATGATCCGCCGATCGCCGACCTTCCAGAACACATCGCCGAGCCATTTGGTCGCCCGCACGATGGTCGCCTGATAGATCTCGTCGAAATACCACTTGTTGGAGAACAGGCTGAACAGCGGCCCCTTGCGCGCCGCCAGCCTCGCACCGAAACCGCGGTTGAAGAAATAGGTGAACGTGGCCAGCACGAAACCGCCGACCGTCACGACCAACGGCGCCCACAGCACCCAGTGCGGAACGTCATACTTGGCTTTCAGCACCGTATTTTCCGGCGCCGTCCAGATCGCTTCACCCCAGAATTCCTTGTAGTGGTGGCCGACCATCGGATCATAGAAGAAAAAGCCGGCGAAGATCGCCCCGACCGCCAGCAGCGCCAGCGGCACCAGCATGACCACCGGGCTTTCGTGCGGCGTGTGCGCGCCGTGATGATCGTGTCCATGCGCATCGCCGTGCCCGCCATCGTGCGAGCCATCGTGCGCCGACATAACCGCCGCCGAATGCGTCTGCTCTGCCGCGCCATGATCGTCGTGCACGTCGTGAGGATGCGCCGCATCGGCCACCTCCGCCCGCGGCCCGTGGAAGGTCATGTAGATCAGCCGCCAAGAATAGAAGCTCGTCAGGAGCGCTGCCAGTATTCCGAGGCCGAACGCCAGGAAGCCGAACATCCGCCCCAGTTCGCCGCCCGCATACGCCGTCTCCAGTATGGCATCCTTGGAGAAGAAGCCGGCAAAGCCGATCTTGGTCTCCGGTATGCCGAGGCCGATGATCGCAATCGTCCCGATCAGCATCATCGCATAGGTGAATTTCATGTAGGGCGCGACACCGCCCATCCGGCGCATGTCCTGCTCGTGGTGCATGCCATGAATGACAGAGCCTGCGCCGAGAAACAGCAGCGCCTTGAAGAAAGCGTGGGTGAACAGGTGGAACATCGCCGCCTGATAGGCCCCGATCCCGGCCGCAAAGAACATGTAGCCAAGCTGCGAGCAGGTCGAATACGCGATCACCCGCTTGATGTCGTTCTGCGCCATGCCGACCGTGGCCGCGAAGATCGCGGTGACGGCGCCCACGAGTGTGATCATCGCCGCTGCAACCGGTGCAAACTCATAGACCGGCGAGACGAGGCAGACGAGATAGACGCCCGCCGTCACCATGGTCGCTGCGTGGATCAGCGCTGAAACCGGCGTTGGCCCCTCCATCGCGTCCGGCAGCCAGACGTGCAGGAAGAACTGCGCCGACTTGCCCATTGCGCCAATGAACAGCAACACGCCGATGACTTCCAGAACCGGGAGGTTCATGCCGAGAAACGCCATGTCGAGATCGCGCACCGGGCCAGCCTCCGCAAAGGCCAGCGGCGTCACCACCTCATTGCCGCGGATCGCCTCCAGCATCGGCGCAAACTCGATTGTCCCGAAGATGCAGAACACTGCCATGATGCCGAGCGCGAGCCCGAAATCGCCGACGCGGTTGACCACGAAAGCCTTGATCGAGGCGTCATTGGCGCTCTTCTTGTGATACCAGAAACCGATCAGCAGATAGGAGGCGAGACCAACCCCCTCCCAGCCAAAGAAGAGCTGCATGAAATTGTCCGCCGTCACCAGCATCAACATCATGAAGGTGAACAGTGACAGATAGCTGAAGAAGCGCGCCTTGTGCGGATCCTCGGCCATATAGCCCCAGGAATAGACGTGAACGAGCGCCGAAACCCCAGTCACGACCGCCATCATCACGATGGAGAGCGTGTCGATGCGGATCGCCCAGTTGGCTTCAAACCCGCCGACATCGATCCAGCGCATCAGCGTGATGACATGCCCGTGCGCATGATCGCCGCCAAACGTGTAGGCGATGAGTTGCCAGACCGACAGCATCCCCGCAATCGCGACAACGGCCGTCGTCAGCCCCATGGCGAGCCTGTCGCCCATCTGCTTCTGGAAAACTCCCGCGAGAATGGCCGCAAGGCCGGGCGCAAGGACGATGAATTGTATCAGACTGTCAGCCAGCATGATTTGGCCCTACCCGTGCATCATGTTGACGTCTTCGACCGCGATATTCCCGCGGTTCCGGAAGAAGGTGACGAGGATGGCAAGCCCGACGGCCGCCTCTGCCGCCGCCACGGTCAGCACCAGCATGGCGAAGACCTGCCCTGAAATGTCGCCGTGATAGACCGAGAAGGCGACGAGATTGATGTTCACCGAGAGCAGGATGAGTTCAATCGCCATCAGGATGACGATGATGTTCTTCCGGTTCACGAATATGCCCGCAACGCCGATCGTGAACAGCGCAGCCGAGACGGCGAGATAATGGCTCAGACCGACATCCATGACTTAGATTCCCTGTCCCTTTTCGGGGTTTTTCATTTCGATGGCATCGACGCGGCGCCGTCCCGTCTGTGCGGAAATGCTCTGGCGGCGAACGCCCGGCCGTTGGCGCAGCGTCAGCACGATCGCGCCGATCATCGCAACCAGCAGAACCAGACCAGAGATCTGGAACAGAAGGAGATTGTCGGTGTAAAGCACCTTGCCGATCGCTTCGGCATTGGTTTGCGCGCCGGGCTTGGGATCGAAATCGTCCGGAAGCGCGTCACTCGCCGCCGCCGACACCAGCAGGATTTCGGCGATCAGAGCGATGCTGACCAGTCCGGCCATCGGCAGGTAGTTCAGAAAGCCCTGCTTCAGTTCGACGAAATCGACGTCGAGCATCATGACCACGAACAGGAACAGCACCGCGACCGCGCCGACATAGACCACGATCAGCAGCATTGCGAGGAATTCCGCGCCAATGATGACGAGCAGTCCCGCCGACGTGAAGAACGTCAGGATCAGGAACAACACCGAGTGCACCGGATTTCGCGCGGAAATCACGCCGAGCGCCGCGATGATGACCACCGCTGCAAGTATGCCGAAGGCCAGCCCTGCCAATGGAAACCCCTGTTCGTGCATGCCGCAGGAGAACCCGTGCGGCGGATGATGAATGTGCCGACCGCCTGCGTGGCCGGACCCGTGCTGAAAGGCCCCATGGCCCTTCCCCTCAAGCGCGACCGCCCCCTCTGGCGGCCCGCTTCCTAACGGTAGGGCGCGTCAAGTTCCAGATTGCGCGCGATTTCCCGTTCCCAGCGATTGCCGTTCTCCAGCAGCCGGGCCTTGTCGTAGTAGAGTTCCTCGCGCGTCTCCGTCGCGAATTCGAAGTTCGGCCCCTCGACGATGGCGTCGACCGGGCAGGCCTCCTGGCAGAAGCCGCAATAGATGCACTTCACCATGTCGATGTCGTAGCGTGTCGTCCGGCGAGAGCCATCCGCGCGCGGTTCCGCCTCGATGGTGATGGCCTGGGCCGGGCAGACTGCCTCGCACAACTTGCACGCGATGCAGCGCTCTTCGCCATTGGCATAACGTCGCAATGCGTGCTCGCCGCGAAAGCGCGGGCTGAGCGGGTTCTTCTCGAACGGGTAGTTCACCGTCGCCTTGCGCTTGAAGAAATACTTCATCGAGAGGAAGAAGGCGCTGACAAAATCCGTCAGGAAGACGCCGCGCAGTGTCTGTACAATGCTCATCTCATGCTCCCGGATGGGTGAAGACCACGTAGGCCGAAACGGCCACGACCGCGACCAGCGCCGTCGGAAGGAAAATCTTCCAGCCCAGCCGCATCAGCTGGTCATAGCGATAGCGCGGCACCATCGCCTTCACCATCGCGAACAGGAAAAAGAAAAAGACGACCTTGCCCATGAACCACAGAAGGTGCCCGATGCCGACCAGCCATTGCGGCATGTCCGCGGCCGCCGGGATCGGAACAGGCCCGTGCCAGCCGCCGAAGAACAGCACCGTCAGCATCGCGCACATCAGCACGATGTTGAGATACTCCCCGATCATGAACAAGAGATAGGGCGTCGAGGAATACTCGACCTGATAGCCGGCCACCAACTCGGATTCAGCCTCCGGAAGGTCGAAGGGCGGCCGGTTCGTCTCCGCCAGCGCCGATACGAAGAAGATCACGAACATCGGCAGCGTGACGATGATCATCGGAAAGTTGTTGAAGCTGAACAGGTGCCAGTTCTGGATGCCGCCCGCCTGATGCTCGACAATGTCGGTCAGGTTCATCGACCCGACCAGCAGCAGCACGGTGATGATGACGAGGCCGATCGAGACCTCGTAAGACACCATCTGCGCAGCCGATCGCAGCGACCCGAGAAACGGATATTTCGAGTTCGACGCCCAGCCGCCCATGATGATGCCATAGACACCGAGTGACGACATGGCGAACAGGTAGAGAATGCCGACATTCAGGTCCGCCACCACCCAGCCCGGCGCCACGGGCACGACCGCCCAGGACACGAAGGCCAGCGTCAGCGTCAGGATCGGCGCGAGGAAGAACACCGTCTTGTTCGCCGTCGCCGGAATGACGATTTCCTTGATCAGGAATTTCCCGAAATCGGCGAAGGACTGCAACAGCCCAAAGGCCCCGACGACGTTCGGCCCCTTGCGCAACTGCACCGCCGCCCAGACCTTGCGGTCCATCAGCAGCAGGAAAGCGAGCGAAATCAGCAGCACCGCCATGAAGATGGCGATCTGCAGGAGCGACAGGCCGAAACCCGCCCAGAAGCCGTATTGCTCGATGAAGCTGCTCATGCCGCCGCCCTACTCCGCTGCCACCGGGGTGACAAGCCCCCCGCGTGCCAGCATCGAGCATTCCGCCATCGTCCCGGAGGCCCTTGCAACCGGATTGCTGAGGTAGAAATCGGTGATGACGGGCTGGAATGGCACCGCCGACAGCGATCCCCGCCCTTCGATCGCCTCCGAAAGCGCCTCAGCCCCCGCCGCGCCCGGTGCGAAATTCAGACCAGCAAAAACCGGCATGTCTTTCGCCAGAGCGGCCTGAAGCGCTTCGGCCGAATCATATGGCAGTGTCTTGCCGACGCGTTCCGAAAGCGCCCGGAAGATTGCCCAGCCCTCGCGCGCATCGCCCTTGGCCCCCACCGCCTGCCTTGTGCGCTGCACCCGGCCTTCGGTGTTGACATAGGTCGCCGACATTTCCGTATACGCCGTGCACGGCAGGATCACGTCCGCCTTCGCCGCGCCCCGGTCGCCATGGTGTCCGACATAGATGGTGAAGGCCCGCCCGGCCCCCACAAGGTCGATCTCATCGGCGCCCAGCAAGAACAACGTCTCCACCTCGCCCGAGCGCGCACCCGCCAGGATGGCCGCCGTATCACGACCGCCTTCGCCCGGCACGAAACCGACATCGAGCGCGCCGACCCTGCCGGCCGCATCGTGCAGCACGCCAATGCCGGCCCAGCCGT
>JBGSUF010000320.1:0-17092 GCA_041736285.1 Hyphomonadaceae bacterium
GCCCCAAGCCCCCCAGCGCCCCCAACCAGCGCCCCCGATCCGCTCCCCTCCCCGCCACTCGGCCGCCGGTGCGCGCTTCTCCGACAAAACCGTGCGCTCCCCCGACTTCTCCCATACACAAGGCCCGCGAGATGGATTAATGTCCGTTGGCCATGCGTATGCTGTATCACTGGACCCTCGACCCGGCCTCGCGCGCCATCCGCCTGGCGCTCGCCGAAAAGGGCATGGCCTTTACCGAGGTCGTCGCCCCGCCGGGTGAGCATCATGCCGAGGTGCAGAAACTCCTTCCGGGCGCGGGCGGGCCGACGCTTCATGATCGCGCCGCCAGCCTGCCCGTCATTGCAGTTGGTACCCATGCCGTCCTCGAATTTCTCGAAGAGGCCGACACCCGCATCCGCCTTCTCCCCACCAGCGCAGCGGAACGGGCCGAGGCCCGCCGCATCTGGCACTGGACCGAGAGCGAGTTTGAAGCCGCCGTCACCTCGACCCTCCTCAATGAGCGCCTCCTGCAGTGGACCCGCCGCGACCATGTGCCAGACAGTGACGCGCTGCGGCGCGGCTCTCATGCTCTGCGCGGCCGTCTGACCTATCTCAACGCCCTCGCCGAGGCCCGTCCCTTCCTCGCCGGCCGCAGCCTGACCGTGGCGGACTTCATCGCCGCCGCCCACCTGTCCTCGCTGGATTATTTCGGCGATGTGGCATGGTCGTCCGTGCCCGATCTTGCCCAGTGGTATATTCGGCTCAAGTCGCGACCGGCCTTCCGCGCCATTCTTGCCGACAGAGTGCCCGGCACGCGACCCTCGGCTCATTATGCCCAGCTCGACTTCTGATCCGCGCGCGGGTGCCGAAGCGGACGCCGCAGCCCGCGCCCTGAAATCCCGCGCTGCAGAGATCGGCTTCGATGCCTGCCGCATCGTCTCCCTCTCCGAACAGGCGCTCCCGCCCGACTGGCCTGCCGCCGCCCGGCTGGAGGCTTTTGTCGAGGCTGGTCATCATGGCGACATGGACTGGATGGCCGGGACGCTGCAGCGCCGGCGCCATCCCCGTGCGATGTGGGAGGGAGCCCGTTCGGCCATCATGCTCGGCCTCAATTACGGCCCCGCCGGCAATCCGCTCGCCGATCTCGCTCATTCAAGCCATGGCAACATCTCGGTCTATGCCCGCGGCGGCGATTATCACGACATCATCAAGAAGCGCCTGAATCAGCTCGCCCGCGCCCTCGCCGAAGCCTTGGGTGCGGAGGTGAAGGTCTTTGTCGACACCGCCCCGCTGATGGAAAAGCCGCTGGCTGAGGCGTCCGGTCTCGGCTGGCAGGGCAAGCACACCAACCTTGTCTCCCGCGATCACGGCTCGTGGCTGTTCCTCGGCGCCATCCTCACCGCCGCGCACTTGACCCCCGATCGCGGCGAGGCAGATCATTGCGGCACCTGCCGCGCCTGCCTTGATATCTGCCCGACAAACGCCTTTCCCGCACCCTACCGCCTCGATGCGCGGCGCTGCATTTCCTACCTCACCATCGAGCACAAAGGCCCGATCCCCCACGAATTTCGCGCCGCAATGGGCAACCGGATCTATGGCTGTGACGATTGCCTCGCCGTCTGCCCGTGGAACAAGTTTGCCGCCACCGCCAGCGAGTCGCTCGTCCACGCCCGCGCCGAAACCACGCTGCCGCATCTCTGCGACCTCCTCGCCCTGAGCGATGCCGACTTCCGCGAAATCTTCGCCGGCTCACCGATAAAGCGCATCGGGCACGCCCGCTTCATCCGCAACGTTCTCATCGCGGCCGGCAACAGCGCCGACCCCGCCCTGACGGCGCCCGTGCGCAACCGCCTCGGCGACCCCGAACCCCTTGTTCGCGGCGCAGCCGTCTGGGCACTCGCGCGCCTTGATGATGCCGTTTTCCGGTCCGAAAAGGCCGCGCGCAGCGAGCAGGAGACCGACAGCGATGTTCTGGATGAATGGCGACAGGCTGAAGATTGCACGCCGTAGCGCGGCGCGTCTCTATCGCCCGCCCGGAAAGGCGCGTCGCAGCCTCCTCTCGCGGTTCTGGCGCAGCCTCCTGTGGATCGGCGTGGCCATCCACGTCTATGCTCTCGCTCTCGCCTACATGCCGGCCCCGGCAACCCTGCTGATGGCCGAGCGGGCGCTGCAGGGACAGGATGTCCGCCGCACCGTCATCCCCCTTTCGCGCATCTCGCCCAATCTCGTTTATGCCGTCATCGCCGCCGAAGACGCACGCTTTTGCAGCCATTCCGGCATCGACTACGCCGCCATGAGGAAGGCCGTTGACGAGGCAAAGTCCGGCCGCCGTTTGCGCGGTGCCTCCACCATCTCCCAGCAGACAGCCAAGAACGTGTTTCTCTTCAATGGCGGCGGCTTTGCTCGCAAGGGCGCCGAAGCGTGGTTCACCATCCTGATCGAGGGCCTCTGGGGCAAGCGTCGCATCATGGAGCACTACCTCAACATCGCCGAATGGGGAGATGGCCTGATCGGCGCAGAAGCTGCGGCGCAGGCCCGTTTCGGCAAAGCCGCGTCAGAGCTGACGGTCGGCGAGGCTGCCCTTCTCGCCGCTGTCCTGCCCAGTCCCAACAAATGGCGCATCGACCCGCCTTCGGACTATGTTTCGAGACGCGCCCGGGCCATCGAAAGCGGCATGGGCGATGTCCGCGCCCTTGGCCTTGCCGGATGCGTGCTCGGAAACCCGAAATAATCTCCCGATTTTTGAAACGGGCGCGGAACCCTTCCCTCTCACCCGCGTATGGATGAGGCTGGTCGCTTCTGCCCTCCTGAGACTCTGGTAGCGACCGGCGATGGCGGCGGCCTTCCGCCCGAGACCGCCGCCATCACCCTTTTTCAGTCAATCTAGCGATCTGCGCGGCCGTTGCTGGCTCATGAAGCTTCAGGCGTCCGGCGCCTGGCCTCATCGCCCGCGAGGCCATAGAACAGCGTTTCCAGATACGCTCCGAAACTGATCCCGCCGCCCCGGCCACCTGCGCCGCCCGTCAGCCGCAACAGGGCCAGCCGCCTCTGGCTTCCGGCAAAGATCGCCCCCAGAACCAGTTGCTCGGCAGCGGCCACATCAAGGCTTCGGATCGAACGATCCATCATCGCGCGCGAAATCATTTGTGCAAATCCGGCCCGCGTCCGGTTCAGCCGCGCCGTCACCAGCTTGCGCGATGCCTCGTCCAGCGATGACAACAGCCCCAGCCGCAACAGCGGATCAAGATTCGACACCTGGCGGTCATACAGCCAGCGGAGTGCGCGCTCGAGAACGTCCATTCCGCTCATCCCGTCCAAAGTCGCCAGCGACTGCGCCGTCTCAAGCAGGTCGCAGCTGCGTTCGAAGCAGCCGAGCAGCAGCGCCTCCTTGTCTGCGATATGATAATAGAAGGCGCCCCGCGTCACGCCGAGTTCGGCGGCCACCTCCGACAATGACAGGCTGCGATAGCCCTTTTCGTTCAGCACGCGGGTGCCGACCCGCAGCAATGCATCGCGTTTCATGCGATTGCGCGCGGTGCGGTCGAACACCGAATCAACGTCCCCGGCGACAGTGCGATTGATGGCGCGCGCATGCGGCCGTTTGCGATCGGCAACAATTCCCCGCCGCAGCAGGTCGTCCAGCCCCTCCAGAGCAATCGGCATGTCCGGAAGGCGGATTTCGGCCAGCCAGCGCGGCAGCCAGTGCATCATGTTCAGGACAAAAAACAGCGCGCCATCGACCGATTTCACGCCGATCGAGCCATCCGCCTGACCGCGCAGGATCAGGCCCCGACAACGATCCACCAGAGCCAGGTATCGACGCGTGAGCGAGCCTTCGGATGCGTCATTCTCATCCGGCAGGTCCGCGATCAGCGCCAGCGGCTGTGCCAGCCCGGCCAGCGCGTCGGCGTGGGCCCGCGCATGCTGGTTGACCCATGACATCAGGCCGTCCAGCCCGGTCGGCGCCGCCATCGCCACATCCAGCGCCGCGGCGGAGAAAGTGAGCGTGCGGTCGTAAATCTCTTCCAGCAGCCGGTCCTTGGAGCGGAAATAATAGCTGATCGAGGTTTTCACGGTGCCGAGCCGGTCCCCGATATCCTCCAGCCGCGTGTCGGCGAAGCCGTTCGCGTTGAACAAAAGGGTCGCCTGCGCGAGGATGATCTCGCGCCTGTCCGCCTGCGGCGCGTCAGAAGGCGTCGGCATTGTCATGAACTGCAGCTTCCATCGATCGACCGGGACATGAAGCTCTAGCGCGATTGTTGCCGGAAATCTTCACATCAAACCCTTTTTTGAACCACTTGTATAAAAATGTTGACACCGTTCAATAGCGCGATGACACATTACAGCCAATACATAAAGTTTCAGGGAGGACACCATGTCGACACGCAAATACCTGCTGCTGGGCAGTGCCAGCGCCATCATCGCCGGTCTCGCTCCGGCATGGGCGCAGGAAGCCATCACCACCACGCAGCCGACACAGGAAGAAGAGCAACTGGTCCAGGACACCGTCGTCGTGACCGGCTCGAACATCGTCGGCGCTTCGGACTCCGGCGCCATCGCCGTCAGCACCTATGGCCGTGAAGAACTGGACGCGCTGGGCGGTGTGTCGGCCGGTGAACTGCTGCAGTCGCTCCCGCAGGCTGGCTCGTTCGAGATCAATGATGCCGCCGACGGTCCCAACGATGCGCGCGGTGATATCGCCACCGTCAACCTGCGCGGCCTCGGCACCGGCAACACGCTCATCCTGCTGAACGGCCGCCGCATCACGCCGCACGGCATCAACCAGGATGTCGGCGAAGTCCCGCGTCAGGTGACCAACGTCAATGCCTTCCCGGCCAGCGCGATCAACCGCGTTGAAGTGCTGCGCGACGGTGCGTCCGCGCTCTATGGTTCGGATGCCACCGCCGGCGTCGTCAACACCATCCTCTCGGCCGACTATGACGAGACCCGTCTGACCTACCGCCAGAGCTGGATCGAAGGCACCGGCTCGGGCGACAAGGTGATCGATTTCGCCCACGGGTTCGAGTTCAATCAGGGCCGCACCAACATTCTCGTGGTCGGCTCGCTTTACACCCGCGACGGCCTGTTCTCCTCGGAACTCGGCCCGCAATTCCAGTTCGTGGACAAGCGCGCCTTTCTCGGCGATTCGCCCTACGCGACCCAGAACACGGATTTCCGCAACACCTCCACCAGCTCCCCCTTCGGCACCTTTCAGGCCGGGTCGATCGTCGACGGTGTGTTTGTCGGAACGCGTGTTCGCATCGGCTCCAGCAACGTCACCAACACCGCCGGCGTCTTCCACATCCAGCCCTGCGATTTCCCCGGCACGCGCTATGAGATCGGCGAAGTGGCCGATGAGGGCTGCATGGGCATTGATGACGGCACGCTCGATACCGCCCTGCGCTATGACTTCAACGTCAACCAGCCGAACAACAGCCTGAACGAAGGCGTCAACATCGCCAATGACGCCGTGACCGCCAAAGGTCGCCAGTTCATCTCCGACGCCGAGCGCCAGAACTTCTACACCCTGCTGGAGCATGAGTTCGGCAATGGCGTGGAGGGCTTCGGCGAATTCCTCTATTACCGCTCCGAAACCGACTCCAACCGCGCCGCCCAGCCGCTGGATTCCGGCCTCGCCTTTCTGATCGTTCCGAAAGAAAACTACTGGAACCCGTTCGGCGCGGCGGGCACGGACAACCGCGTCCCCGGCATCAACGCCCCGGCCGAAGGGCTCGACATCCTGATCAGCAACTGGCGCCCCACAGACCTCGGCCCGCGCTTCATCTCCACCGAATCCTCAACCTTCCGCCTGCTCGGGGGCCTGCGCGGCGACTACAATGGCTGGGCCTGGGAATCTGCGCTCGGCTACAGCGAGAACGAGACGACCGACACCGAGTCCAACCGCCTGTCCAAGACGTTGCTGGAAGCGGAGCTGCGCAAATCCACCCCCGACGCGATCAACCCGTTTGGTGGCCCCAACGCCAACACCCAGGAACAGTGGGACCGGGTGCGCATTTCCAGCACCAACAAGGGCATGACCTCGCTGACCACGTTCGACATGCGGGCATCGCGTCCGGACCTGTTCGCCGGCTGGGCGGGCAATATCGGCGCCGCGGTTGGCTTCGACTACCGGCGCGAATCCTACGACGAGGACCGCGATCCCCGCCTTGACGGCACTGTCATCTTTGATCTTGCAACCGTCAGCGGGCTTTCCGATGTCGTCGGCGTCAGCCCGACACGGGACAGTTCGGCCAGCCGCGATGTCTATGCGCTGTCTGCAGAGACGCTCATTCCGCTGCTGGCAGGTGGCAGTGGCACCTTCATCAACGAGTGGAACCTGCAACTGGCCGTTCGCGCCGAACACTTCGCCGACATCGAGGAAAGCGCCGTCAAGCCGAAGATCGCCATCTCATGGTTCCCGATCGAAGGTTTCAACTTCCGCGCCGCCTACTCGCAGGGCTTCCGCGCGCCGAACCTGATCCAGCTCAATCGCGGTGACATCAGCCGCCTCAATCTCGAGCTGGATGACTTCTACCGCATCCCGGTCACCGACACCGCGATCGACAATGGCGACGCCTATCTTGCGACGATCCGCCAGTCCAATCCGAACCTGAAGAGCGAAGACACCGAAACCACCGTCATCGGCCTGAACGCCGATCTGGCGGACCGTTTCAACGTCAGCTGGCTCGATGACTTCCGCTTCAGTGTCGACTACTGGCGCTTCGAGCAGACCGACGTCATCGACACGTTCGGCGCGCAGGAAGCCCTCGCCCTCGACCTCATCCTTCGCCAGCAGGGCTCGTCAAACCCCAACGTCGTGCGGGCGCCCGTCACGACCGAGGATCAGGCCGCCTTCGACGCCTACAATGCAGCCAATCAGGCGGCCCAGCGTGCGGCCGTTGGCGAAGTGCTGTTTATCCGCGACAACTTCATCAACCTCGACAGTCAGGAAGCCGACGGCATCGACATTGGCGTCGCGGTCTCGATCGACGGCGGCCAGTGGGGCGATTTCGACCTGAATGTCGATACCACCCGCCTCCTTTCGTTCGACGTCGTGCGCAATGAACTCCTCGTTTCGCTGACCGACGATCCGACCTTTGCCGGCGAATTTGCCTCGCTTGCGGTGGACCGGATGGAGTTGAACGGCAACCCGGAATGGCGCTCGACCGGTTCGATCCGCTGGCGCAAAGGCAATTGGGGCGCAGGGGTTTCGGCCCGCTATGTCTCCGGCTTCTTCGACACCTCGGCCGATCCAGACATTGACGGTGATGGCACGCCGGACTTCTGGCGCGTGAAGGAAGACATTCGCGTCAACAGCTATCTCGACTACCGTTTCAAGGATCTGGCCTTTGATGGCATCCGCTTGCGTCTGGGTGTGAACAACATCTTCGACAAGGAACCGCCGCTGGCCGACGAGTCGCGTGGCTGGTTCACCGAATTCCACTCGATCAAGGGACGGGAATTCTACGTCCAGGTCCGCGCGGACTTCTGATCCTTCCGACTGCCCCGGCCCGGTCACGCCAATGACCGGGCCGGAACGCTTTCCCCTTCCAGATTTTCACGGGAGTCGACCATGCCGCAACAGCGATGGACTGCGTTCCTGCTGGTCTGCCTGACCGCCCTTCTGGCATCCTGCGCCTCCAGCGAAGGCAGGACAAATTTCATGTTCAGCGCATGGGACGGGCCGGCGCTCACCGTCTATGCCGTCGAACCGGATGGGCTGGACAGCGCCGCCCCGGTCGTCTTCGTCATGCACGGTGTCGGGCGTAATGCCGATGAATACCGCGACAACTGGATCGAGATCGCCCAGCAATACGGCGTGCGCGTTTACGCACCACAATTCACCCAGCGCGATTTTCCGGGCGCTGATGCCTACAATCTCGGCGGTGTTGAGCCGGGCCGGGCACGAACCGTGGGCGCTTTTGACTCCATCGAGCCATTGTTCGACTACATCCGCGAGACGCGCGGCGTGACCGCCGGGACATACAACATCTTCGGCCACTCCGCCGGCGCCCAGTTCGTACACCGGCTGTCCTGCTTCACCGCTTCCCCGCGCATGGCCATGGCCATTGCTGCAAACGCCGGCTGGTATACGCTGCCCACAACGGACGCCGAATGGCCCTATGGTCTCGGCGGCATCGGGAAGGATGTCTGCAACGCCGCAGACTGGCTGTCGCGGCCGCTCGTCATCCTCCTCGGTGACGCCGACACCGATCCGAATGACCCCAATCTGCGCCGCACGCCCGAAGCGATGGCGCAGGGTGAGCACCGTTACGCGCGCGGCCTCTTCTTCTTCAACACTGCCCGGGAGCTTGCTGACCGCGAGGGCTTGCCCTTCGCCTGGCGGGTCGGCACGGTGAAAGACGTTGCCCACGACAATGGTGCGATGGCCCGCGCCGCCGTCCGTGTCATCACCGACGCCGGGAGCCCGCGCTGATGTCGCCCGTCCGCACACCCCTGCACCAGCAAGTCGGGCTGATTGCCGGCCCGGTCGTGGCCCTCGCGCTGTACGTGTTTTTCCGCCCCGAAGACCTTTCGCCCGCAGGCCAGCTCACCGCAGCGATCGCCGCGCTGATGGCGATCTGGTGGGCGACCGAGGCCATTCCGGTCGCCGTGACCTCCTTCCTGCCGCTCGTGCTGTTCCCGATCCTCGGCGTCGCCGCGATCAAGCCAACGGCCGCCTCTTACGCCGACCCGACGATCTACCTGTTCCTTGGCGGTTTCGTCATCGCGCTGGCCATCGAGCGGTCCGGCCTGCACCGGCGCGTTGCACTCCTTGTCTTTCGCGTTGTCGGGGTCAGCGGTCGCGCACTGGTGGGAGGGTTCATGCTGGCGGCGGCGCTGCTCAGCATGTGGATCTCCAACACCTCGACCACGCTGATGCTGCTGCCAATCGTCATGTCCATCGTGGTCGTCATCCGCGAAACGGTTGACGACCTGAAGGACGTCGAACGGCGCGACTTTGAAACGGCCATGCTGCTTGGCCTTGCCTATGGTGCCACGCTGGGCGGCATGACCACCCTTGTCGGCACGCCGCCCAATGCCTTCATGTCGGGCTTCATGCAGTCGACCTACGGCGTCGAGATTGATGTCGCGCGCTGGATGCTGGTGGGTGTTCCGCTGGCGGCGGTGATGCTTCCGCTGACATGGCTGGTGCTCACAAGGCTTGTGTTCAAAGTCAACTTCAAGGCCACGGACGCCGCCCGCCAGCATGTCGACGAACTGCGCCGCGAGCTTGGCCCCGTGCTGGCCGCCGAATGGCGCGTTGCGGCCGTTTTCGCCTTCCTCGTGATCGGCTGGATCGCCCGCAAGCCCATTGCCAGCCTCACCGGCGCTGTCGAACTCACCGATGCGGGCATCGCCATGACGGCGGCCATCGCCGCCTTCATCATCCCAAGCGGTAGCCGCCCCGGCACGCTGATGACATGGGACGACGCCAGGCGACTGCCCTGGGGCGTGCTGATCCTGTTTGGCGGCGGCCTCGCACTCGCCGGCGGGATGAGCTCGTCCGGCCTGACCCTGTGGATAGGCCAGCAACTTGCGCCGCTCGGTGCAATCCACATCGCCATCCTGATCGTCGCGGCAACCGCGCTCGTCATCTTCCTGACCGAACTCACCAGCAACCTCGCAACCACCGCGACCTTCCTGCCCGTGATGGCGGCGCTTGCGGTGGAGACCGGCAATGATCCGCTGATCTTCGTTATCCCCGTCACCCTGGCCGCCAGCTGCGCCTTCATGCTGCCCGTTGCCACCCCGCCCAATGCCATCGTTTTCAGCTCCGGTTCGGTGTCGATCCCGCGCATGATGCGTGCCGGCATGGTGCTGAACCTCGCAGGGGCAGCCATCTTGTCCGTGATCGCTCTTTACCTCGCCCCACTGGTGTTCTGATGCACACACCCCCCCTCGGCCACCCCTCGTCTGCGCGCGCAAGGCCCCTGTCATGGACCATCAGGATCATGCTCGGCCTGTCTGCCATCATCCTCGGGGCAGCGATCGCAGCGGCCCAATCATCGGGCAGCGTCGCCGACATCTTCGCGCCCGATGCCCGCAACGCCAGGGTCATGCAGGTCGAGGCCGCGATCGCCACGGCGCAGGCCGAATACGGCATCATCCCCGCCTCCGCCGCCGAGGAGATCACCCGCACCGCGTCAACAGACTATGCCCCGCTCGAAGAGGTGGAGGCTGAATACGAAATCGTCCGCCACCGCATGGTCGCCCTCCTCAACGTCTGGCGGCGATCGCTCAGCGAGGACGCCGCCAACGCTCTGCACCTCGGCATCACCACCGTCGATATCTACGACACGGTGATGATCCTGCAGCTTCTCGACGCCTCCGACCTGCTGCTCGACGACATGCTCGCGCTGGAACAGGATCTGGTCTGCCTCGCCGCGGCCTACCGCGATACGCCGATGATTGGCCGAACCCTCGGCCAGCACGCCCTGCCCATCACATTCGGCAAGAAGGTCGCGGTGTGGGCCGGTGCCAACCGGCGCAACATCGACCGGATGATCGAGGTCCGCGCCCGTCTTCGCTCCAGCGGCATACTGAAGGGCGCTGTCGGCACGCATCTCGGGCTTGGTGACCGCGGCGTCGAGGTGGAGCGCCGCGTCTCCGCCCTTCTCGGACTGGCCCCGCCCGAGCCGGCCGACTGGCGCGCCGCCCGCGATGTCTTCGCCGAGTATGCCTTCACCCTTGCGCTCGCCTCAAAGTCGAGTGCCGGCATCGGTCAGGAGGTCTTCATGCTGCAGATGACCGACATTGCCGAGGTCGAAGAGCGCCGTTCCGGCACAGCCGTCGGCTCCAGCACCATGCCGCACAAGCAGAACCCCAACCTGTCGGAAGCCCTGATCTATTACGGCCGCACCATCCCCGCCATGGCCGACATCCTGCTGGAAGATGTCGTCAACGTCTTCGAGCGCGACAACACATCCCGCCCGAACGAAACCCTCGGCCTGATCACCATCGAAGCCGCAGACATGATGCGCGACACCCGCCGCCTGATCGGTCGGCTGGTGGTGGACCCGGCCCGCATGCGCAGCAATCTCGACACGTCCGGCGGGCTGATCATGTCCCAGCGTATCCTGCTCTTCCTCGCCAGCAGCATGGACCGCGAAGACGCCGAGGCCCGCATCCGCGCCGCCGCCCTCGCCAGCGTCTCCGTCGGCCCCGACTTTCGCAGCCTGTTGCTGGCCGACCCCGTCATCGGCCCGCGGCTTGTGAGCGACATTGACCGTCTGCTCGACCCGACGTCGGAGCTTGGCCTTGCCGCTCAACAGGTGGATCTCACGGCAACGTGGATTGACGAGCGCCGCCGCCTGCAGGGCCAGCCGCCACTCAGCGCCTGCCCTCCACGCTGACCACGCCTACCCTGCCGACCACGCAGACCCGCGCGAGCCACCGGCAATTCTGGCGGCTCACGACGGCCCAGGACGGCTCAGTTCAGGCCGGGCGGAAGGTCAGCGCTACGCCATTGTTGCACCAGCGCTGACCCGTTGGCGCCGGGCCATCCTCGAACACATGCCCCTGATGGCCGAGGCAGCGCGCGCAATGATATTCGGTCCGCGTGTAGAACAGCGCATTGTCCGGCTTGGTGCCCATCGCGCCTTCGAGCGGCTGCCAGAAACTCGGCCAACCAGTGCCGCTGTCATACTTGGTTTCAGACGGGAAGAGCGGCAGGTCACACCCGGCGCAATGGAAAACGCCTTTGCGCTTTTCATCATTCAGCGGCGAGGTGAAAGCGCGCTCAGTCCCCTCTTCCCGCAGCACGCGGAATGCGGCCGGCGAGAGGCGCTCGCTCCACTGGGCCTCCGACAGGCCGCGCCATTCGGAACTGGCGAAGTCGTCGCTGACGGCGTTCGGGCCGCGGGTTGCACGTGTCTGCCCGCACGCAGCGAGCAGGGCGAGTCCCGTTCCACCGGCCAGAAGTGCGCGGCGTGACAGGGGCGGCATGGCGAAAGGTGTTTTCATGTCCAGACACATAGACCGTCACGCGCGAAAGTCCGCGTCACATCATCTTCAATTTGGCGTGAAAGAACGGCGAGCGACCAAACTCAGGCGGTTGCGGCCTCGCGCATCGCCTCAAGCACCATCAGCCTGTGCGAAAGCCGCATGGCCTCGGCATCGTGCGCCTCCCGGCCATGGGCCGCAATCGCCTCGCGCGCCGTCTGGATATCGGCATCAATCGACGCACGCTCAAGCTGCGCCACGTCCATCGCCTCTTCGGCGAGGATGGTCAGCCCCTCCGGCGTCACGTCGGCAAAGCCGCCCAGCACGAAGATCGACAGGTCCGGCTGGCCGTCACGCAGAACCCGCACGACGCCAGGCTTCAGCGTCGTCATGAAGGGCGCGTGGCGCGGCAGGACGCCGAACTGACCTTCCGATCCCGGCGCGATGACATGGTCCACCTCCCCCGAAAACATCTCGCGGGCCGGTGAAACGAGAGAGAAGTGCAGCTTGTCGGTCATGTCGTATCGGTCCTGTCAGCGCGCAACGGAAACAGCCGGACGGCGAACCGCCCGGCTTTGCGCGGATTACGCGCTTTCCATCATCTTTTCAGCTTTCTTCATGGCGTCGTCGATGGTGCCGACCATGTAGAAGGCCTGTTCCGGCAGATGATCATACTTGCCCGCGATCAGGCCCTTGAAGCCGGCAATGGTCTCTTCCAGCTTGACCTGCACGCCGGGCGAGCCGGTGAAGACCTGGGCCACGTCGAAGGGCTGCGACAGGAAGCGCTCGACCTTGCGGGCGCGGGCCACCACCAGCTTGTCCTCCTCCGACAGCTCGTCCATGCCGAGGATGGCGATGATGTCCTGCAATTCCTTGTAGCGCTGAAGGATTTGCTGCACGCCGCGCGCCACGAGGTAGTGATCCTCGCCGACGACGTTCGGATCGAGAATGCGCGAGGTGGAGTCGAGCGGATCAACGGCCGGATAGATGCCCTTTTCGGCGATCGAGCGGTTCAGCACCGTGGTCGCGTCGAGGTGGGCGAAGGACGTCGCAGGCGCCGGGTCGGTCAAGTCGTCGGCCGGAACGTAAATGGCCTGCACCGAGGTGATCGACCCCTTCTTGGTCGAGGTGATGCGTTCCTGCAGCTGGCCCATGTCGGTCGCCAGCGTCGGCTGGTAGCCCACCGCCGACGGGATGCGGCCCAGCAGAGCCGACACTTCCGAGCCGGCCTGGGTGAAGCGGAAGATGTTGTCGACGAAGAACAGCACGTCCTTGCCCTCCACATCGCGGAAATATTCCGCCTGCGTCAGGCCGGTCAGGGCGACGCGGGCACGGGCGCCCGGCGGCTCGTTCATCTGGCCGTAGACCAGCGTCACGCGACTGTCGCCCTCAAGGTCGATGACCTTGGCGTCCAT
Source organism: Hyphomonadaceae bacterium (assembly GCA_041736285.1). Classification (GTDB taxonomy): domain Bacteria; phylum Pseudomonadota; class Alphaproteobacteria; order Caulobacterales; family Hyphomonadaceae; genus JBGSUF01. The sequence continues at coordinate 13,341 of JBGSUF010000320.1, forward strand.
CATTTCATGATAGAGGTCGTTGCCCTCGCGCGTCCGCTCGCCGACGCCGGCAAACACCGAATAGCCGCCAAACAGCTTGGCGATGTTGTTGATAAGCTCCTGGATCAGCACTGTCTTGCCGACGCCCGCGCCGCCGAACAGGCCGATCTTGCCGCCCTTGGAATAGGGGCAGAGCAGGTCGATGACCTTGATGCCGGTCACGAGCACTTCGCGCTCGGTGGACTGTTCGGCGAAGCTCGGCGCCTGCTGGTGAATGGCGCGCGTCGCCTTGTGACCGATCGGGCCACGCTCATCGATCGGCTCGCCGATCACGTTCATGATGCGGCCGAGGGTTTCCGGGCCGACGGGAACCATGATCGGCTCGCCCAGATCGCGCACCGGCTGGCCGCGTGTCAGGCCCTCTGTGGAGTCCATCGCGATGGTCCGCACCATGTTCTCGCCGAGGTGCTGGGCAACCTCCAGGACCAGGCGGTTGCCATTGTTGTCGGTTTCGAGCGCGTTGAGGATCTCCGGCAGTTCGCCGTCAAACTCAACGTCGACGACGGCGCCGATGACTTGCGCAATGCGGCCCTTCACGTTCGCAGCAGTGCTCATATCGGAACGTCCTTTGGATTGCTGTGTTGTCACTGTCTTGGGGGCGGCCTTGCCGCCCGACTTGTTGTCGACCCCTGCCTTGGCGGCGGATTTCGTCGGCTCGGTGTGTGCGGCGGTCTCTGCCGTCGGTTTCGCACTGGTGGCGGCCGTCGAGGCGGCTGGAGTCACCTGACGCGCAAGCTCTGGTGAGCCGGCGGGGGCCGCAGGGGCCTCATGCGCCGTGCGGGCCCCTGCCGTCTCCGGCTTGCACACGCCGCACGGGCGCACATCGCTGTGCGGCAGGTCCGTTGCCTTGGCATCGGCGGCCTCAAAAGACGAGAACGGCCCGTGCCATTCATCGTCGTCGTTCGACTGATCCCCGCCAACGCCCTGACCGTCATTGCAATAGCGGCAGGTCGCCAGATGAATGCGCGCCCGTTTGCCGATCTTGTTCTCGTAAACCCAGAAATTCATGATCGTGCCTTACAAAGCCTCTGCGCCGGAGATGATTTCGATAAGTTCCTTGGTGATCTGGGCCTGGCGCGCGCGGTTATATTTCAGCGACAGCGCCTTGATCATGTCGCCTGCATTGCGCGTCGCATTGTCCATGGCCGTCATCCGCGCGGCATGCTCGCCGGCTGCGCTCTCCAGCAATGCCGACAGGATCACCGTGTTGAGATAGCGTGGGAGCAGAGCCTCCAATATGCCCTCTTCGGTCGGCTCATAGATATAGCGCGCACCCTTGAGGTCGATGGTCGCTGCATCGGCCGGAGCCTCCGCCGGTATCAGGCGTTTCTGCACGGGAACCTGCGAGATCACATTGCGGAACTCCGAGTGGATCAGCGTCACCACGTCGAATTTTCCGCTCAGGAACTGCGTCGTCACTTCCTCGCCCAGCGCCATCGCCACACCGGCCAGCCGGCGGCTGTCCTTGGCGGCCGACGTGTCGACATGGTCGACGAACATGTCGCCATATTCCCGGCCAAGCTGCTCACGGCCCTTCTTGCCGACCGTGATAATGCTCACGTCACGGCCCTCGACGCGCAATTCGCCGATGGCGCGCTTGGCTTCCTTGACGACTGACGAGTTGAACCCGCCCGCCAGGCCGCGCTCGGACGTCACCACGACCAGCAGATGGCGCTGGGTTGCGCCGGTGCCGGTGAGCAGTTTCGGGCCGGAGCCACCGCCGACGGACGCCGACAGATTGGCGATCACCGCCGCCATCCGGCTCGCATACGGCTTGGCCGCCTCAGCCGCCTCCTGCGCCCGTTTCAGCTTTGCAGCCGCCACGAGTTGCATGGCCTTGGTGATCTTCTGCGTGGATTTCACGCTGGCGATCCGGCTTTTCAGGTCCTTGAGGCTGGGCATCCCGTCTTACGTCCTCTTTCGTCCGCAGGCAGATAATTAGGGCGCGATCAGGCGAACACTTTACCAAAGGCCGCCAGAGCGTCCTTCATCTCGTCTTCGACCTTGTCGATCGCCTTCTGGTCGCGAATCTTGCCGAGAAGCTGCTCACGGCTTGAGTGCAGCCAGTTCAGAAGCTCACGCTCATAGCGCACCACGTCGGCGACGGGCACGGCATCGACATAGCCGCGCGTCCCCGCATAGATCACCATGACCTGTTCTTCCATGGTCAGCGGGCTGTATTGCGGCTGCTTCAGGAGTTCGGTCAGGCGTGCGCCGCGGCCGAGCAGTTTCTGCGTCGCCGCATCAAGGTCGGAGCCGAACTTGGCGAAGGCGGCCATCTCGCGATACTGGGCCAGTTCGCCCTTCATCGCGCCGGCCACCTTCTTCATCGCCTTGGTCTGCGCGGCGGAACCGACGCGCGACACCGACAGGCCGACGTTCACAGCCGGGCGGATCCCCTGATAAAACAGGTCGGTTTCGAGGAAGATCTGGCCGTCCGTGATCGAGATCACGTTTGTCGGAATGTAGGCCGACACGTCGTTGGCCTGCGTCTCAATGATCGGCAGCGCCGTCAGCGAGCCTGAACCCTCGTCGTCATTGAGCTTGGCGGCGCGCTCCAGAAGGCGCGAGTGGAGGTAGAACACGTCACCCGGATACGCTTCGCGGCCCGGCGGGCGACGCAGCAGCAGCGACATCTGGCGATAGGCAACGGCCTGCTTGGTCAAATCGTCATAAACGATGACGGCGTGCATGCCATTGTCGCGGAAGAATTCGCCCATGGTGCAGCCGGTGTAGGGCGCCAGGAACTGCAGCGGCGCCGGCTCGGAAGCCGTCGCTGCAACCACGATCGAATATTCCATCGCGCCATTTTCTTCGAGCGCGCGGACGATCTGGGCCACGGTCGAACGCTTCTGGCCGACGGCGACGTAGATGCAATAGAGCTTCTTTGATTCGTCGGTGCCGGCGTTGGCGGCCTTTTGATTGATGAAGGTGTCGATGGCCACAGCGGTCTTGCCGGTCTGGCGATCGCCGATGATCAGCTCGCGCTGGCCACGGCCGACGGGCACGAGGGCATCAAGCGCCTTCAAGCCGGTCTGCATCGGTTCATGGACCGAGGTGCGCGGAATGATGCCCGGTGCCTTCACTTCGACGCGCATGCGCTTGACGTCGGTAAGCGGCCCCTTGCCATCGATGGGGTTACCAAGGCCGTCGACGACGCGGCCGAGCAGGCCCTTGCCGACGGGAACGTCGACGATGGTGCCGGTGCGCTTGACGGTGTCGCCTTCCTTGATGCCCGCATCCGAGCCGAAAATCACGATGCCGACGTTGTCGGCTTCAAGGTTGAGCGCCATGCCCTTGATGCCACCGGGGAATTCGACCATCTCGCCGGCCTGGACATTGTCGAGGCCGTGGACGCGAGCGATGCCATCGCCGACCGACAGCACCTGCCCGACTTCGGACACTTCGGCGTCATTGCCGAAGTTGGCGATCTGGTCCTTGATGACCCGCGAGATTTCGGCGGCGTTGATGTCCATGTTGCGTACCTTTTCCTAGGCCTTCAGTGCCTGGCCGAGCGAATCGAGCCGGGTTTTCAATGATGAATCGATCATGCGCGACCCGACGCGGACGATAAGCCCGCCCAGGATCGCCGGATCAACGGTGATATCGAGTGCGACGTCGCGGCCAAGGCCGGCCTTGAGCTTGGCGGCCAGCGCCTTTTGCTGGGCAGCGCTGAGCGGATGCGCGGCGGTGACACGGGCGCTGATCTCGCC
>JBGSUF010000325.1:0-5930 GCA_041736285.1 Hyphomonadaceae bacterium
ATCGGCACCCGCACCGGCACCCAAGCCGGCGCCGCCCCCCAAAGCGCCTGCCAAGGTCTCAAGCCCGGAGGCCCGCCGCCAGAAAGCCGAGATCCGCAAGCGCATCAGCGCCGCCGAAACCATCATGACGCGCTGCAAGGCCGACATCGACCGCATCGACGCCAGGCTCGCCAGCCCCGGCGCCGCCATCGCGGACGAACTCTCAAGGCTGATGAAGGACCGCCACGCCCTTCAGGCAAGGCTCGACGCCGCCGAGGAGAACTGGCTCGCCGCCAGCGAGGAGCATGACGCGGTTGAATAGGCTCGCCGCCTGCGGCCGCCGCTGATTTTCCCGCCCGGTCTGCCGAATTGCGCTCCGCCGCCCCCTCCGCTACACCTTCCGTCACAGGATGAAACGGGAGGACACCTCATGGCCGAAATGCTCGCCGGCAAGACCGTCGCCATCACCGGCGCAGGCCGGGGCATAGGCCGGGAAATCGCGCTTCTGTGTGCCCGCGAGGGGGCCGCGGTCGTCGTCAACGATCTGGGCACATCCGGCGAGGGCGAGGGCAATGAACAGACCCCGGCGGCCGAAGTCGTTGCCCTGATCGAGGCCGAGGGTGGCCGCGCAATCGCCAATTTCGCCAGCGTCTCGGATCCCGCCGGGGCCAATTCCATCATTGAGGACGCAATCTCCGCCTTCGGCCGCATCGACGCGGTGGTCAACAATGCCGGCATCCTGCGCGATCGCATCTGGCACAAGATGTCCGCCGAGGACTGGCGCGCGGTGATCGACGTCCACCTGCACGGCAGCTTCAATGTCTCGAAGGCCGCCACACCGCATTTCCGCGAACAGGGCTCTGGAAGCTTCATCCATTTCACCTCCACGTCCGGGCTGATCGGCAATTACGGGCAGGCCAATTACTCCGCCGCCAAGATGGGCATTGTCGGCCTGTCCAATTCCATCGCACTGGACATGTCGCGCTTTGGTGTGCGTTCAAACTGCATCGCCCCCTTTGCCTGGTCGCGCATGACCGCCTCCATCCCCGCAGAGACCGAAGACGAAAAGCAGCGCGTCGAGCGCCTCAAGACGATGAGCGCCGACAAGATTGCCCCGCTGGTCGCCTTCCTGGCCGCCGATGCCTCCGCCGAAGTGACGGGCGAAGTGTTCGCCGTGCGCAAGAACGAGATCTTCCTGTTCTCCCGCCCCCGCCCGGTCCGCTCGGTGCATCGCTCGGAGGGCTGGACACCGGAGACAATCGCGTCAGACTTCCTCCCGGCGGTTCGCCCGTCCCTGCACAAGCTGGAACGCTCGGCCGACGTGTTCGGCTGGGATCCGATCTGACCCCCCCGGAGAGACACATGACCACCCTCACCGCCGCCCCGGACACCGCCGCGCACAATCCCGGCATGGACGCCGAAACCTTCGACATGTTCATCGACCAGCTCGCGCGCTATGTCCGCGAGCGGCTCGTCCCGGCGGAGAAGACCGTGCTGGAAACCGGGGAGATCCCGGCCGACATCCTCGCCGAAATGCGTGACATGGGCCTGTTCGGCATCACCATTCCCGAAGAATACGGCGGCGCGGGCATGAATGTCAGCCAGTATATCGAGACGGTGAAACAGCTGGCATGGGCCATGCCCTGCTTTCGCTCCATCATCTCGATCAATATCGGCATGACCTGCTCGGCTTTGGTCAAATCCGGCACCGCCGCCCAGAAAGCCGAATACCTGCCGCGCCTCGCCGCCGGGGAGATCGCCGCCTTCGCCCTCACCGAGCCCGACAGCGGCTCCGACAGCGCAGGCCTTCGCACAAGAGCCGTGCGCGATGGCAATGGCTATGTGCTGAACGGCACCAAGCGCTACATCACCAATGCGCCATTCGCCAGATTCATCCTCGTCATGGCCCGCACCAGCGCAGAGAACCTTCCGCGCAACGGCCATGTCAGCGCCTTCCTCGTGCCGACGGATGCGCCCGGCGTGCGCATTGGCTCGCGCGACCGCAAGATGGGACAGGTTGGCTCGGAAATCGCCGATGTCATCCTTGAGGACGTGCGCCTGCCCGGCTCCGCCCTCCTTGGCGAGGAGGAGGGCAAGGGCTTCATGGCCGCCATGCAGTCGCTCGACAATGGCCGGCTCAGCGTCGCCGCCGCCGCCACCGGTTATGCCAAGCGCATCCTCGACACCGGCATTCGCTACGCGCTCGACCGCAAGGCGTTTGGCGAACCGATCGCCAATTTTCAGCTTACCCAGTCCAAGATCGCCGACAGCCGCGCGGAAATCTATGCCGCCGAGTGCATGATACGCGACGCCACCGCCCGCGCCGACAAGGGCGAGCGCATCTCCGTCGAGGCCGCCTCCACCAAGCTGTTTGCCTCTGAAATGTGCGGCCGCGTCGCCGACCGCGTGGTGCAGATCCATGGCGGCGCAGGCTATCTCGCCGAATACGACGCCGAGCGCTTCTACCGCGACGTGCGCATCTACCGCATCTACGAGGGCACCAGCGAAATCCTGCAACTCCTCATCGCCAAGCACACCCTGCGCGATTACACGGGCTGAAGCGTCGGCATGGGAAAGGTGATGGGGCTGGCGCAGTGTCCGCCCGCCCGTCTGCCCGTCCCTGGAACACGGGCTTCACCCGTCCGTCTAGTGTGAGTCAAAGAACAGGTTCAGAACCGGAACAAGCCCGGCCATGACGACCACCACGCCGGCATACATCAGCCACTCCATGTCGTGAACGGCGCCGACGCCGATCAGCATCGCCCCGACCACCACCAGAGCGATCACGATGATGATGGAAACAGCGATGTGACCGAGGGCGCCGGCCACACTGCGCGCAAGATCGACGACAAACTTCATCTCAACACTCCGAACAGGCTCCTGATCTGACAGAAGAACCTTAGCCAAGGGTCAAGCAGGTCGTGGAAATCGCGCGCTGGCGGAAGGGATCGTCAAGTCTCCATCCACCCGCCAAACCGCGGCCACATTGCCCCGCAATAACCGGCTCGCACCCTATGAGATGATGTCCATGCAAAACCCCCTGACCCGACGTCGCACCTGGCTGATCCTGCTGATGGCCTTCGCCGCCCCGCTGCCCGGTTGCTATCTGGGTGTGGTCGCAGCCTTCCTGCCGGACTCCCTCGCCAGCCCCGTTCAGCCGATCAGAACGGCGTTCGAGGGCTGGCTGATGACCCTGCCCATCAGCGTTCCGCTCGCTCTGGTCGGCCATGCCATCCTGTCCTGGCTGAAGGCGACCGGCTGGGCACAATACGCCATCATGGGCCTCGCCCTGTCGCCGCTGGCGCTGGCGGGGACGATCGCCCTCCTTCTAAGCCCTTACGCCATCGCCAACACCGAGACGCTGGCCACACTCACGCCGCTGGCGCTGTGGGTCAGCTTCTTCACCGCCCTGATGTTTCGCGTTGTCATCCGTCCGGCGATGCGCGCCGCCCAAACCGCAGCCTGAGCCCTTCCCCCACCCGCCAACCTGCGCCATATTCCGCCCATGCAAGCACCCACCTCCCCGCGCCTTCCGGGCGAAGCCGTCCTGCGCTACCGCGACGCGACCTATGACATCATCCGCGACGGCAGCTTCGTGCGCTGCGCCGTTACGGGGAGGCGCGTCCCACTCGCGGCGCTGCGCTACTGGTCGGTCGACCGCCAGGAAGCCTATGCCGACATCGCCGCCGCCACCGCCCATATCCGCCAAGGTGAAGCGCCATGAGCCCACCTTCGCTCGCCGCGCTGTTCCTCCTCGTCTTCGCCGGTCCGCAGCTTCCGCACGCACCGTTGCAGGCCGCTCAGGCGCAGGTGCAGACGCAGGTGCAGCCCGCGCAGCCAGACCTGACGCTGCCCCTGTGCGGCGGTGTCCTGAAACAGGGCGGCCTGATCGTCTGCCGCGGCCTGCCCGGAATGGTCTTCACCACCGACGATGGCCGTCGCCAGACCGCCGAGGCAACCGGCATCGTCACCTTCGGACTCTCCCGCACCGCGCCCGAACGGACCGAGATCGCCTACGACATCCCGGCCAGCGTCATGGCACCCGGCATCGAATCCGCCATTGAGACGCTTCCCATCGCCCCCCGCACCGACGAAGTGCGAAACCTCACCGGTCTCGATTGCGACAAGCTCGACGCCCGGACCGACGAGCAGCAGGCCCACGCCGCCCGCTCAAGGCAGGCCAAGGGGGCCGCCTTCGCCACCTTCACTCCCGGCCTGTCGCTGCCGGCCGAATGGCTGGTCCCGGCAGAGGGACGCCCGTCCTCGCCTTTCGGGCCGACGCGCACTTACAGCGGCGTGTCCGAGATCACCGGCGAGCCATGCTCCAGCGTTTCCACCCATCAGGGCTATGACATCGCCGCCCCCGTCGGCACCGACATCATTGCCCCGGCGGCGGGCGTCGTCATCCTCGCCGACCCCGACCTCTATTACGAAGGCGGCACGGTCTTTCTCGACCATGGCCACGGCCTGATCTCGGTGTTCATGCACATGAGCAGCGTCGATGTTGAGCCCGGCCAGTATGTCGCGGCGGGCGAGCGCATCGGCGCCACCGGCAATACCGGACGCACCACCGGTCCCCACCTTCACTGGGCCGTCAAATGGCGGGACATTGGCAGCGATGACCGCAGCCGCGACTTCTACATCGACCCCGCTCTCCTGCTCGACTGGCCTGATTGAGCAGAGGAGGCTGAGCCGGCAAGTCCCAGCCCTCTCACGGCACCAGCACCGTCGCCCCGACCGTCTCGCCGGCCTCCAGCGCCCGGTGCACATCCGCCGCCTCCGCCAGCTGCGCCGTCCGCCCGACATGGGCCTTCAGAGTCCCGACCCTCAGCGCGCCAAACAGCGCCTGCGCCGCCCGCGCCAGAGCGCCCGGATCACTGACGAAGCTGAACAGAGCCGGGCGCACCGCCACCAGCGCCTTCCCCGCAAGCCGCCCGAGCGGGAGCGGATCGGCCATGCCGGACGCATTGCCATAGCTGACATACCAGCCCCGATGGCCGAGCGCGTCGAGGCTGGCCGTCTGGCTCGTCCGGCCCACGCTGTCATAGCTCACATCGACACCGCGCCCGCCCGTCAGCGCCCTTGCCTGCGCTCCGACATCCACGCCGTCGCCGCGCACGATGACCGCATCAGCCCCGTTATCCAGCGCAAGCTGCGCCTTTTCCTCGCCCGATGTTACCGCGATCACCTTCACGCCAAGGCTTGCCGCCCATGGCACGAGCAGCACGCCCACGCCGCCGCTCGGTGCCCAGACCAGCGCGCTGTCGCCCGGCATCGCCCGGCGCACCTCAAACAGCAGCATCCACGCTGTCAGCCCTTTCAGCAGCACCGCCGCCGCGTCGGTGTCGCTGATGGAGTCCGGCAGTTTCATCATCTGCGCCGCCGCGCCGACATAGTGGCTGGCATAGCCGCCGCCACCCGCCGTCAGGCAGGCGACCCGCTCACCCGGCGCAAGCCCCGTCACCCCGTCGCCGACCGCCTCTACAATGCCCGCCACTTCGGAACCGGGCACGAAGGGCAGTTTGACCGGGTAAAGCCCGGTGCGGTGATAGGTGTCGATGAAATTCACCCCCGCCGCCGTGACCCTGATGCGCGCCTCACCCGGTCCGGGCTGTGGCACCGCGCGCGCCTGCATCACCATAACATCAGGCCCGCCGAACTGATCAATCTCCACCACGTCCATCATGTCGCTCATATGGCATTTCCTCCAGACTCCGGATCAAGTGTGGCCCATGACAGCATTTCGCGCCATCACCATTGCCGGAATCGATGAGGCCGGACGCGGACCCTGGGCCGGGCCGGTCTTCGCCGCCGCCGTCATCCTCGATCCGGACCGCCCTATTCAGGGCCTTGATGACAGCAAGAAGCTCTCTGCCCGCCGCCGCGCTGCGCTGGAGCCTGAAATCATGGCCCGCGCTGCGGCCTTCTGCGTGGCGCAGGCCAGCGCCGCC
>JBGSUF010000340.1:0-30454 GCA_041736285.1 Hyphomonadaceae bacterium
GCGCAACGCATCCCTCCCGCGTTGCGCCCAGCGCCTGCGCCATGTCGGCAAGGCTCGCCGGCAGGCGCGGCCCGCTTTCGAACAGAATGATGGTGGTGTCGATGGTTGAAAGCGTTCGGAGGAAGGCCAGCCGCGCATGCGATTTGGCAGGCGGAAAGCCCGCAAACATGAAACGGTCGCTTGGCAGCCCTGCCGCGACGAGGGCCGCCAGAGGTGCGCTGGCCCCCGGAACCGGGATGATCCTGACACCGGCTGCGGCGGCGTCCCGCACCAGTTTGAAGCCGGGATCGCTGACCAGCGGGGTTCCGGCGTCGCTGACAAGGGCGATCTTCGCTCCGGCCTGCAGTCTTTCGATGATGGCCGGGCGGCGCTGCGCCCCATTATGGTCATGATAGGGTGTCAGATGAGCTTTCAGGCCATAGGCATCGAGCAGTTTGCGGGTCTGGCGCGTGTCTTCGGCGAGGACTTCCTCGCAGCCAGACAGCGTGTCCAGCGCCCGCAACGTGATGTCGCGCAGATTTCCGATCGGCGTGGCCACGACGTGCAGACCCGCAAGGAGCAGGCCCGGCGCTCTGAGCGGTTGCGCGCCGCCTTCGCCCGGCCTAGTTTCTGGCGTGCCGGGATCAGGCGTCGAATCACCGGGCGTCGAATCGGAGGATGGTAAGGATGACATCAGCCACAGGGTCGCGGATTAAGGCGTTCGCGCCAAGTCTTCTTCTTGCCTGTTTCGCATTTCTCACGGCGTGCGCGTCGACAGATGCGAACGGCCCGCCCGTTTCGATCTCCACCGGCCAGCCACGTGCGCCGGTTCAGGCCGGAACCGAGATCGCAACCGATGGAACACCCGTCGACGGCGATCAGGCGCTGGCCGATCTCCTCGCCAGCCTCGGCAATGCGCAGGACGGCTATCTGCCGCGCTTCATGCAAGGGCGCGATGTCACAAGGGTTGCGCTTCTTCTGCCCTTTTCGCACCCGAATGCGAATGTGCGCCGGGAAGCCGAAGGGCTTCTGGCCGGGGCCGAGATGGCGCTGTTTGAAAAGGGCGATGACACAATACTCCTGATCCCCCGGGATACGCGCGGTTCGCGCTCCGGCGCGGAGGAGGCAACGAACGCCGCCATTGCCGATGGCGCTGACATCATCCTCGGGCCGCTCTTCAGTGAGAATGTCCGCGTCGTCTCGGAGATCGCAAGGGCGCAACAAATCCCGGTTATCGCCTTCTCGAATGATCGGACCGCCGCCGGAAATGGTGCCTATATCCTCGCCATCGGGCCGGAAGCCGAAGTTTCGCACGTCGTCGAATACGCTGCGGCGCGCGGCATTGACAGCTTTGCCTTCTTCGGACCGGACAGCTCCTACGGTCGCCGCGCCGAACAGGCACTGCGCATCGAGGCGGGCCGCCGCGGCGGACGGGTGATCGCGGCCGAATTCTACGATCCGTCGAACGAAGCCCCGGTCGACCAGGCCAAAGCGCTGGCGAGCGTGCTGCGCCCCGAAGTCGCGTCAAGGCCCGGACGTGTCGCCGTGCTCATCCCCGAACGGGGGCTGAAGCTGCTCGCCGTTGCGCCGCTCCTGCCCTATTACGACGTGAACATCCGCCAGTTGACGCTGATGGGGACCGGCCAGTGGAACGACCCGCAAATCTGGCGTGAGCCGACATTGGCCGGAGCCATCTTTGCCGCACCGGACCCTGAAAGCCTGAAGCGTTTCAATGATGGCTACAGCCGCATTTATCGCAGCGCTCCCAGCGATCTCGCCAGCCTTGGCTATGATGGGGCCGCAACCGCGATCGGCCTTGCCGTCACGGGCGGGCTTGACCGCGTCGCCGTCGAGAATCGCGATGGCTTTCGCGGTGTGAATGGCCTCTTCCGGTTCCGCATTGACGGCACAACAGACCGCCGCCTCTCGGTGATGCAGATCACGTCAGAGGGCGTCATCGTCGTTGGCCCGGCGGCCGAACGCTTCACGTCGCCGGAAAGCTGAGCGGCCTGAACCGGCCGGGCGACCTGCACGGCTGAGCCGGGGCGCCAGACCCTGCGTTCAGCCGCTGATGCCCAGAAGCTGGCGGGCCACCGCGTCCGCCAGCAGTCGGCCCTGACGGGTCAGGGCAATGCGCAATCCATTGTCCTGCACCAGTCCGGCCGCAATCATCTCTGACAGGCCGCTTGCGTTCAGTTCCGGGGTATCATTCAGCTCCCGGGCATGCGCGCCCCGGGCGGCCACCGCCTCCAGCCGCGCTTTTTCCAGCCCTTCGGCCACTCTCAGCCCCATGATGACGAGTTCCGACACCGCGTCCGCCGTCGTCAGCACGCTGGTCTCGGCCCATCCAAGCCCGGCCCGCGCCACGGCGTCGATATAGGCTTGCGGTCGCTTTGCGGCCTCGCTTGCATGCCGCTCGCCATTGCGCGTCAGCCGCCCGTGCGCCCCCGGACCGACACCAATCCAGTCCCCGCAATTCCAGTAGATTTCATTGTGGCGCGCGCGGTGCAGCGGACTCGCGGCATGATTGGAAATCTCGTAGGCGGGATAGCCTGCCCCGGCCGTGAGCGTCTGCGTCAGCTCATAAAGGTCGGCCTGGCCGTCATCCGTCATCGGCACGAGCAGTCCCCGTCCGGCCGCTTTCCCAAAGGCTGTGCGCTCGGAAATGGTGAGTTCGTAGAGCGAGAGGTGATCGACCCCAAACTGCAGCGCCTGCGTCAGTTCGGCGGCCCACTCCGCCTCCCCCTGCCCCGGCCGCGCATAGATCAGGTCGATCGAGAGAGACGCAAAGGCGTCGCGCGCGCGGTCCATCGCTGCGAGGGCGGCGCGGGCATCATGGTCGCGGCCGAGAAACCGCAGCGCGTCATCACGAAGTGACTGGACACCGAGCGACAGCCGCGTCACCCCGGCGCTGCGCCATCCTGCAATGTCACCGCCAATGACATCGTTCGGATTGGCCTCAAGGGTGATTTCTGCACCCTCCGCCAGTCCGAACAGGCTTTGTGCATGTGCGATCAGCGCGCCCATTTCCGCCGTCGTCAGGAGGGAGGGCGTCCCGCCGCCAAGGAAGATGCTGTCCATATTCTCCGCATGGCCGAGCCAGCGCTGGTGCCCGGTCATGTCCGCCTTGATGGCCGACACCAGCGCGCCGCTGTCGCGGTCCCGGGCCGTGTAGACGTTGAAATCGCAATACGGGCAAATCCGCGTGCAGTAAGGCCAGTGGACATAAAGCCCGAAGCCCCGCGCCGGGCCGAAGACCGGCACGTCCGTCTGCGTCTGAAGCTCGCTCTCGCTCACACCAGCGCCGCCAGCAGCCTGGCGAAGGCATCCGCCCGGTGGCTGATCTGGTGCTTGAGGTCCGGATCGATTTCCCCGAACGTCTGCGTGTCACCCTCGCGAATGAAGATCGGATCATATCCAAACCCTCTCGTTCCGCGCGGCGGGAACACCAGATGACCCCTCACCTCACCCTCAAACACCACTTCGCGGCCATCCGGCCAGCACAGGGCCAGCGCGCAGACGAACCGTGCGCCCCGGTCATCGGTCCCGGACGCGTCGAGCGCGGCCTCGACCTTCTGCATCGCCACCCCAAAATCCTTGCCCGCCCCGGCCCAGCGCGCCGAGAACACCCCCGGCATGCCCCCAAGCCCGGAAACTTCCAGTCCCGAATCATCCGCCAGAGACACAATCCCCGACGCCTGCGCCGCCGCCCGGGCCTTCACCAGTGCATTGCCTGAGAACGTCATCTCCGGCTCATCCGGCTCGGCGAGATCAAGCTCGATCGCCGATTCCACGGTATGCCCCAGAGGCTCCAGCAAAGCCTTCAGTTCACGAACCTTTCCGGGATTGTGTGTCGCCGCAACGAGGCGGCCGGGCGGAAGTGAAAATGCTGCAGTCATGGGCTTGTCTTCCCCTGCGGTTCGTTTATTGTTTCTCGATATGTTTCCCGTGTGGTATTTACGGGCAAATCATGTCATGACGGGCTTCTGCCGGATGCGCCTGCGGGCGGGCAAGGTTCGTTGCAACCGGAAGGTCTCATATGGGCGAAAACCTTTCATCATCCAACCGATTCCCCATTGCGGGCGTTCTCGGCGTCTGCGTCATGATCGTGATGGCCGTGGCGTGGATCGCCTTGGTGTTTGGCTTCGTGATTCTCGGCCTCGGTATTCTGGCCCACACATCTGGCGGGGAGTTGAAACTGCCATTCGGGACGGCCACCGCCGAAGGCATGTCGCTCGGCGGCTTTCTCGTGGCGCTTGCGGCGCTGGTCGCCATGGTGCCGGGGGTGATCTTCATCTGCGACCAGATGCGCCGGGTGTTGCGCACATTGACCGCCGGTGAGCCGTTCGTGCCCGAGAATGCCGGTCGCCTTAACCGCATTGCAATCACCGTCGCGATCATGGAACTGGCGCGCTATGCCATCATCGCGATGTCCCTCACCCTCCTGCATGATGACCCCGATTTCACCCAGCCGCGCCTGTCGATCAACCTTGCGGCCTGGGTGGCCGTGGCGGTGTTGTTCGTCTTGTCGCAGGTCTTCTCGGAGGGCGCACGCCTTCGCGAAGAAGAGAAAATGACGATCTGAGGAGCCAGAATGGCCATTAAGGTAACTCTCGATCGAATCCTCCTCGATCGGCGCATGTCGCTGACCGAGCTTTCCGAGCGCGTCGGTGTGACGCTCGCAAACCTGTCGATCCTGAAGACGGGAAAGGCCAAGGCCGTCCGTTTCTCCACGCTGGAGGCGCTGTGCCAAGTTCTCGAATGCCAGCCCGGAGACATACTGTCCTATGATCGTGACGAAGCGGCGGAAGCCGACCGCGACGCCGCAGAGTGATGCTCAGCCCTGCAGCCGGTAGCCACCCGGTTCGGTAACAAGGATGCTGGCTCTTGTCGGGTCGGTCTCGATCTTCTGCCGCAACCGGTAAACATGGGTTTCGAGCGTGTGCGTCGTGACAGCGGCGTTATACCCCCACACTTCGGTCAGCAGTTCCTCGCGCGGGACAGGCCGCCCGCCGGCGCGGTGCAGGTATTTCAGAATGTTGGTTTCCTTGTCGGTCAGCCGGAGCTTGCGCCCGGCATCGTCGACCAGCACCTTCATCGCGGGCATGAAATCATAAGGCCCAAGTCGGAAAGTGGCATCCTCACTCGATTCAAAGCTGCGCAGGTGAGCCCGCACCCGCGCCAGCAGCACGGAGAACTTGACCGGTTTGTTGACGTAATCATTTGCGCCCGAGTCGAGCCCCAGAATGCTGTCGGCGTCACTGGTCTGGCCGGTCAGCATCACGATCGGCGCGCGCACACCCTGTTTTCGCATCAGCTTGCAGGCATCCCGGCCATCCATGTCCGGCATGTCCACGTCAAGCAGAATGAGGTCGATGCGCTCGGCCAGCGCCAGCCGGATACCATCCGTCGCGTTGGGCGCCTCGATCACGTTGAAATTCTCGTGGAGCCGGAATTGCTCGGCGAGCGCATCGCGCAGCACCTCGTCATCATCCACCAGCAGGATTGTCTTTTCGGCCATCTGTCTCGTCCCCTCAAAACCGCGTCGTTGCCCCCGCGGCATGATTCACCATTTCCGCCGCCGCGACAATCGCTCCGCCGCGCGCGCAGCGTCCCATCTTTCGTTTCGCGTCAGGCTGTTGCGCCGAACCTTGCTTGTTTGCCGCGCAAGTGTCTGTTCGCCGTCGAAGTCGACGGCTCCGAACTTGCTTCTTTTCCTGCGCAAGTGTCCGTTCGCCGTCGAAGTCGACGGCTCCGAACTTGCTTTACATGGCGAGGCGCTTGCCCGTTCGCAGGGGTCATGCTATCACATTGCCGTGCACGAGGGGTGGGGCGTCGATCACGAGGGAGTCTGATGCAGACCTTCATCGCCCACGCCGACGGTCGTTTCGGTTTCCCGGATGGCCGCAACGCCGTGTGTCATCTTGGCCGTTCAGGTGTGATCGCGGCGCTCGACAAGCGCGAAGGCGACGGCGCCACTCCGCTTGGCGACTGGCCCATGCGCCGCGTGTTCTTCCGGCCCGACCGCCTGAACGCCCCGCAAACCGGCCTTCAGGCCGTTCCGCTTCGCCCCCGTGACGGCTGGTGCGATGAGGCTGCAAGCCCACTCTACAACCTCCCCGTGACCCTGCCCTTTGCCGCGTCGCACGAACGGCTCTGGCGGGATGACAACGTCTATGACCTGATCGTCGAGCTTGGCTACAATGATGCGCCGGTCCGCTCCGGAATGGGCAGCGCCATCTTCATGCACCTGCAAAGGCCCGACGGCGGGCCAACGGAGGGGTGTGTGGCGTTCACCATGCCCGACCTTCTCGATGTCCTGCGCCTTGCCCGGCCCGGAGACATCATGCGCATCGCGGCCAGTTGATCAGACGCCGGCGCGCCCAAGCATCCGGTCGAAGCCCTGCCAGAATTGCTCTCTGAGATCGTCAGTTTCCATCAGTATCTCGTGATAAGCGCCCTCGACGAGGATGTGCTCGACATCTGGAATCTGTTCGGCGATCGCCGTCTGACGGGCATTGTCCACCAGCCGCTCCTTTTCGGCCGTCGCGATGAAGACCGGAATGGACAAAACCTTCAGCTTCTCACTGTTGACGAAGGTTCGCATCACCGTCAGCGCCGCGCCGAGCCATCCCCACGTCACCGGGCCGAGGCCGATACTCGGCCGCGACGTCACGAGCGCTTCGTGAATGTCCCAGCGTTTGCGGTCGTGCGTCACCACATTGGTCTCAAAGCGTTCCGGCACGCCGGGTTTCTGGGCGTAGCGTTTCGACAGTCCCATCGCCCGCATCGCCCAGACGATGTAGCGCATCCCGGCAAAGGGCGAGCGTATGCCCCACATGGGCGCGCAGAATGCGGCGGCTTTCACCTCGACCTTGTTTTCAAGGATGGCTGCGAGCGCGATCGCCCCGCCCATCGAGTGTGCAAGGGAGACATACGGTCTGGGCAGCCTGTCGGAGAGCTGGTCAAGCCCCCGCGCCAGAGCGTCCATGAAGGTCTGGAAGTTGTCGATATGGCCCTTCTGGTTGTCGGCGAGCAATCGTTCCGAGAGGCCCTGACCGGGCCAGTCCAGGATGAGGACGGCAAAACCGCGCGCCTGCAGATCGCGCGCAACCTCGAAATACTTCTCGATGAACTCCGTGCGACCAGGGCAGACAATAACGGTCCCGCGTGCGCCGGAAGAGGAAAGGGCCGGACAGATGCATGCGCGCAGCTGCCGACCCTTCCCCCCGCGAAACCATATCACTTCCGCTCCCGACGGACGCGGATTTTCCGGCACGTCGACGAAGGCTTCGTCGACGGCCGGAACACCTGCGGGGCCGGAAACGATTGTCACGGGTTCAGCCGAAATTCTTCAGAATGCCTTGAAGCTTCATGGCGACCGACATGTCGCCGAGCACTTTCAGCTTGCCCTGCATGAAGGCGGCCATGGGATCCATCTGACCGGCGGCGAGCTTCTTGAAGTCCTCGAAATCAATCTTGACGGTCGCGTCAGCGTCCTTGTCCTCGTTGCTGGCGGTGTTGTTCGCGCCGTCGAGGAAAAGTTGGCCGACGCCGGGGAAATCGAATTTGACCGATTTGTCAAAGTCCGAATTGGCCATCGCGGTGCGGGCTTTTTCTGTAAGGGTGGAAAGGTCCATGTCAGCGTCTCCTGTAATTGTTTTCCGGCTAATGGATATGTCCAAAATTCAGGGCACAAGGCAAGTCAAATCCGGCTTGTTCAACGTGACGACTGCTCCAGAATTGCGCCTGTTCAGGACGCGCTGGCGGAGGATGGGGGCATCCGGAGCCACAATTTCGCTGGACCGAGCGAGCCCAGCAGCGACCCGGCGTGCGTCGTCCACTTCATCTGGTCCCAGCGCCCGAAGGGAGCCTCGCCCACAACGTCTTGTCCTTCGGCCGCAACGTCCGGCCCGGAGGCCATTCGACCTCGCCATCGGAGCCGATATCCATGTTGAGAGCGCCCCTTCCCGATAAAAACCGCTGAGTTCAGGCGGCGGGAAGGGGCGATCACTTTCAAGTCACGCTTCGGCAATCACTTCACGCCTAAGCAATCTCTGGCCGGGTCACTCCTGCGGGGATGCAGGGACAGCCGCGTCTTCCGGCAGGGGCTTGCGGAATTTCAACGTCATGCGGTCGCTTTCGCCAATGGCGGCATAGTCGGCGGGGTCAAAGCCCTCGGGCGCGTTGCCGTCGCGGTCTGCCGACCGGCTGACCGGGGGCAGGGTCCAGACGCCGAACGGATGGTCGGCGGTGTCTGCCGGGTTGGCGTTGATCTCCGACTTCTCAACCAGTTCAAAGCCCGCCTCGATTGCCAGCGAAATGACGTAATCCTCATGCACATAACCCGACTCCGCTGCCGGATCCTGCGCCATCGCTGAAGGCAGGCGGTGTTCCACGACGCCCAGTATGCCGCCCGGCTTCAGCGCGGCGTAGGAATCGGCAAACACCTTGTCGGCAAACCCGCCGGACATCCAGTTATGCACGTTGCGGAAGGTCAGGATGACATCGACGGTTCCTTCGGGTGCGATCGGCCCGCTATCGGCGCTCAGAACGCTGACGGTGATATCGCCATAGGCGCCTGGATTTCCGACATAGGTCTCGTTGTAGCGTGCCACCGCGTTGGCGGCGAATTCGCTGCGTGCCGGATCAAACCCTGCCGAGATGAGATTGCCGCCGCCAGCCTTCAGGTATGGCCCGAGAATCTGGGTGTACCAGCCACCACCGGGCCAGATCTCGACGACAGTGTCATCGCTTTCCACCCCGAAGAACTGGAGTGTTTCCACCGGATTGCGCCAGTCATCGCGCGCCTTTTCCTCGGCCGTGCGCCAGTCTCCCGCGACCGCCCATGCAAGCGAGCCCGTCGCCGCTGCGGCCTCGGCCTGTGTCTCGACCGGGGTGGTGGTCGTGCTTGCAGCGTCTTGCGGCGCGGTCGCTTCCTCAGCCCCGCCGCACGCGGCCAGCAGCACAACGGACGCAGCCGCCGAAGCCATAAGCAAGTTCTTCATGGTAGAAATCCCTCCTCTTGAACGATGTTTGGTGTTTCACCAGATAGATCATGTCGCGGTGCCAATGAAGGGCTGCGGCGCGGAATGTCATGCGCCCGTTCGGGGCATGACAACATTCCGGCAAGTTCAGCAGCCCGGCTTGCCGGGCATCAGTTGCTTTCGAAAGGACTGAAGACATGACAAGCGTTGACCTCACCCCCCTCTACCGCACCATGGTTGGCTTCGACCGCATGGCGGGCATGATTGACCGCGCGCAGCGTCTTGAGGGCGGCCAGGGCTATCCCCCCTACAACATTGAACGTCTTGGAGAGAATGAGTTCCGCATCGAACTCGCCGTTGCCGGTTTCTCCGAGGCCGATCTCGATATCGAAACCGATGCCGGCCAGCTCACCATCGTCGGCAGGAAGCCCGAGGCCGAGACCGCCGAGGGCCGCGAATATCTCCATCGCGGCATTGCCGAGCGCAGCTTTGTGCGCCGCTTCCAGCTGGCTGATCACGTTATCGTGACCGCCGCATCCCTCACCAACGGCATGTTGCGCATCGCGCTGGAACGCCAGCTCCCCGAGGAGAAGAAACCGCGCAAGATTGCGATCGGCGGCGACGCGACCGGTGATGCGGACAAGCCCTCCCGCCCGAAAGTGATCGAGGGCAAGAAGGGCGCTGCCGCCTGAACCACCGGCCAACGGCCAGAATTGTGACATTGCCGGGCGCACCCCTTCAAAGCGGGGGTGCGCCCTTTTGTTTCACCCCTTTGCGCCATCCCGAAATTGCTCTTTCGCTTGCGCAAGTTTCCGTTCTCAATCGTGCCCGATTGCTCCGAACTTGCTTGGTTTTCTGAGCAAGTGTCCGTTCGCAATTGTACCCGATTGCTCCGAACTTGCTTCAGGCGACGCCGGCGCGAAGGAAATCGTGCATGTGAATGATGCCGACCGGGCGGTTGCCCTCCGTGACGAGCAGTTGTGTCACCTTCCTGTCCGTCAGCGTTTTCAGCGCGGCCGAGGCCAGCATGTCGGGAGCGATCACCATCGGTCCCCGCGTCATGGCATCATCTATGGTCGTTGCCATCCGTCCGGCGGCCACCAGGCGGCGGATATCCCCATCGGTGACGATGCCGATCAGTTCGCCTCCCGGTTCGCAAACCGCGACGCAACCGAAGCCCTTCGCGGACAGGATGGCGAGCGCGTCCGCCATCGGCGTTCCCGAATCGCAGACGGGAATGTCATCGCCCTGATGCATCAGGTCGGAGACCCGGCGCAGCATCGCGCCGAGCTTTCCGCCCGGATGGAAAGTCTTGAAATGGTCCGCCGTGAACCCGTTGCGTTCCAGCAGCGCGACCGCCAGCGCGTCCCCCAACGCCATCATCAGCGTCGTCGATGTCGTTGGCGCGCTGGTCTGGGCGCAGGCCTCCTCGGCATCGGGGATCACCAGTGAAACATCGGCCGCCCGCGCGAGCGCGCTCGTCGACTGCGCCGTCATCGAGATCAGCGGGATCGAAAACCGCCGTGTGTAATGGATGAGGTCGCTGAGCTCGCGCGTCTCGCCAGACTTTGACAGCGCCAGGACCACGTCACCGACTGCCACCATGCCGAGGTCGCCATGGCTGGCCTCGGTCGGGTGGATGAACTGCGCCGGCGTGCCGGTCGAGGCCATGGTCGCTGCGATCTTGCGCGCGACATGCCCTGATTTGCCGACCCCGGCGCAGACCACCCGACCGGAAACCGCGTGGAGGATATCAATCGCCGCCGCGAACGGTTCGCCAAGGCCTTCCGCCAGAGCATCCAGTGCGCGCGCTTCGGTGCTGATGACACGCCGTCCGGCCTCAAGGGCCGCCGCGCTTTGTGGGGTGGTGGTCATTCTTCGTCTCCAAGCCATTCGATGACGATCTGCCGGATGATGACCTCACGCGACTTGTCGGGAACGACCGGAGCAATGGCGAGGTAATCCACGCTGAGGTCGGTGTTCGTCCGCTCCGGCACATTCCAGCCGAAGGCGACATCGCTGAAGCCCGGCCGCAGCGGCAAGGTCACCCAGCCTGATCCGCCCTCGCGGCCAGCCGAGTAATTCACCCGTATGGCCTCGGCGCCGCGTTCCGTTCCGGGCCTTGCTTCGATCGTGACCTTGATCCGCTTTCCTGACAGCACCCGCTCGACATCGGCCGCCAGCCGGAAATGGGGCACGCTCAACGGATCGTCACCAAGCATGTTCTCGTCGGCCGAGAGCGCCAGAAGGGTCCGGCCGTCCGGGCCCGCGAAGAAGGAAATCCTGGCCTCTCCGGCTGCGATGATCTTGTACAGCTCCTCGCCATCAATCACGAGGCGGCCATAGCCGTCTGCGGCCTCCTCGGCGCTGAAACTCACCGACCCGGTCGGCTTCCGGTCCAGCGCCGGCAGGAGAGCAACCGCCACGAGCAGCAGTCCGACGAGAAGCACGAGGGGGAAGAACAGACGGTCAGACATGGATGTCCTGAAATCGCGCCCGTCTTGCGGCGCTGGTCAGCGAGGGTGCGACTTGATAGCAAGCTGGTATCGGGTTTGGCGAGAGGCGAGGCAGCGTTTTTGCATTTAAGACGCGCCGGGCGTCGATCGAAGGCCGGACGGGCGCCGCGGCGCGACAGGGAGAAACGGGCAGATGGCGGGCAATGCACTGACGAGGCGCGCACGCGAAGCGCATGAATGGCTGATGGATGCGTGCTTCCCGCTCTGGGCCGGACAGGGCGTTGGCCCGGACGGCGCCTTCCTTGAAGCGCTCGACATGAAAGGCCGCCCGGTCAAGGCCGAGATTGGACGGGTGCGGGTGCAGGGACGTCAGGTCTATGTGTTCGCCGCCGCCCGCCGCTTTGGCTGGAGCCCCACCGAGGCTGAGCATCTTGTTCGGCTTGGCATCAATGTCCTTTCAGGCCGCTGCCGCAGGCCGGACGGGTTGTTTGGCCGCCGCATCGGCCCGGATGGCGGCGGACTGGTCGACACTGTTGCGGACCTGTACGACACCGCCTTCGCCCTCCACGCCATGGGCCATGCCATTTCGGTCCTCCCGGACCGGGATGAGCCAAAGCAGCTTGCGCTAGAAACGCACGCGGCGCTTCGGCAATTCATGACCGACCCTCTCGGGGGCTTCGCCGAGGCGCTCCCCCGCCCGCCCTATCGCCTCCAGAACCCGCATATGCACCTTCTTGAGGCAGCGCTTGAGCTTAATCGCGCCGAACCGGACGGACCATGGAAGCCGCTTGCGGAGGAATTGCACACCCTCTTCGCACGTCGGCTGTTCGATCCCGTCACCGGCACGCTCGGAGAGCAGTTCGGACCGGACTGGCTGCGCCTTTCGGGTGATCGCGATGACATTATCGAGCCGGGTCATCATTTCGAATGGGTCTGGCTGTTGCACCAGCGCGCGCTGGCCGCCGACGCGGAGATTCTCCCGGCCGCCCGCGCGCTTTATGACTTCGCCGTCTCGACGCTGACGCCCTCGGGTCATCCGGCCATGACGGTCCGGCGCTCCGGTGCCATTGTCGACGCATCGCGCCGCACCTGGGTCCAGACCGAGGCGCTCAAGGCGCACCTGACCATGGCACGGCTCGGGGATGAGACGGCCGAAATCCGCGCCGCCGCCTGCTTCGATCAGCTGATGGATGAGCACCTGACCAGCGAAGGCGGCTGGCGCGATCATCTGGAGGCCGATGGCAGTCAGCGCGGTGACACCATGCCAACGTCGACCGGCTATCACGTGGTTCTGGCCCTCGAAGAACTGATTGGCTACTGCATCGGGTCGCGCCAGACCTGACCCACCCCCAACCCACCCCCCAACCACCCCTCGATCCACCCCCCGAACCACCCTCAAGGAGCCTTCCCATGCCGCACATCGCCCTCATCCGCCACGGCCAGAGCGCATGGAATCTGGAAAATCGGTTCACCGGGTGGTGGGATGTAAGCCTCACTGACCGGGGAGAGGCGGAGGCGCGCAAAGCGGGTGAATTGCTGGCCTCAGCCGGTGTCGATTTCGATGCGGCATTCACCAGCGTCCAGACCCGCGCCATTCGCACACTATGGCTCGCGCTGACGCAAATGCAGCTGGCTTGGCTGCCCGTCACCAAGGACTGGCGGCTCAACGAGCGTCATTATGGCGGCCTGACCGGGCTCGACAAGGCCGAGACCGCCGCGCGCCACGGCGAGGAACAAGTCCATGTCTGGCGCCGGTCATACGATGTGCCGCCGCCGCCAATGGAGGTCGGCTCCGCGTTTGCGATGGACAATGACCGCCGATATCGCGGCATCGACATCCCGCCGACCGAAAGCCTCAAGCTCACGCTGGAGCGCGTTCTACCCTATTGGGACGCAGCCATCGTCCCGCACCTGCAGGCCGGGCGAAACCTCCTGATTGCGGCGCATGGCAACTCCCTGCGCGCCATCGTCAAACACCTTTTTGCCGTGCCAGACGATGCCATTGTCGGCGTGGAGATCCCGACGGGAAACCCGCTCCTGATCGAACTCGACGCGGCCATGAAACCGATCAGCGCGCGCTATCTCGATGCCGACCGCGCCACCATGCTGCCCGAACTCCCATGAAGGAACGCTACCTCCTGCGCTGCCAGGCGCGCGACCGGATCGGCATCCTCGCCGACGTTGCAAGTTTTCTCGCCGCGCGCGAGCTTTCCATCGTCGAGTCGGAGGATTTTGCCGATCCCGACGCACAGGTGTTCTTCATTCGTGTGGAGTTCGCGCCGACGCAACCGGGCTTCGATCAGCTCCGTTTCCGTGCGGAATTCGGCGCTGCCATGGCCAAATGGGGCATGGAATGGACGCTGGATGACATGGCCCGCCGACCCCGCGTGCTCGTTCTGGTCTCAAAATCGGATCATTGCCTGCATGACCTGCTCTACCGTCGGCGCAAGGGCATGCTGGCGATGGACATCCCGGCCATTGTCTCAAACCATGATGATTGCGAATGGCATGCCAGCCGCCACGAAATCCCCTATATCGAAATCGAGGCAACGCCCGCAAACCGTTCAAGAGCCGAGGAAACACTGCGCGCGATCATCGCCGAAACCGACTCCGAACTGATCGTTCTGGCGCGCTACATGCAGATCCTGACGCCGGAATTCTGCGCGGAATTCGCGGGGCGGCTGATCAACATCCACCACTCCTTCCTGCCGAGCTTCAAGGGTGCCCGGCCTTATCATCAGGCCCATGCACGCGGTGTGAAACTGATCGGCGCAACGGCCCACTACGTCACGCCGGACCTTGATGAGGGGCCGATCATCGCCCAGTCCGTCGAGCCGATCGACCACCGCGACACGCCGACCACACTGGCGCGCAAGGGTCAGGACATTGAAGCGCGCGTGCTCGCCGAGGCCGTGAAGGCGCACATTGAGGGCCGGATCTTCCTCAACGGTCACAAGACCATCGTGTTCGCGTGAGCGCAGCGGCTATGGGTGCATTCTCCTGTGATGATCACGCGTTCATGCACCGGGCCTTCGCGCTCGCCATGACGCGGCTGGGGCAGACCGGAGCCAATCCGGCCGTTGGCT
The DNA here is from genome assembly GCA_041736285.1 of Hyphomonadaceae bacterium. GTDB lineage: Bacteria > Pseudomonadota > Alphaproteobacteria > Caulobacterales > Hyphomonadaceae > JBGSUF01. Next base: position 14,509 of record JBGSUF010000340.1, read on the forward strand.
GCGTCATCACGATCGGCGGCGTGTGGGTGAGTGAGGGGGTGACCGGGGTTGGCGGGCGTCCGCACGGAGAGGAAGTTGCGCTGGCTGCGATTGATGGGCGGGCGCGTGGGGCGACGGTCTATGTCACGCTGGAGCCGTGCCGGCAACGCTCGGGCGGGTCGCCTTCCTGCTCCAGCCTGCTGATCGGGGCCGGCATATCGCGTCTTGTGATGGCGGCGGCAGACCCGCACCCGCTGGGCCGGGGCGGCATGGACAGGCTCGTCGCGCATGGTGTCGCTGTCGAGGTGATGCCTCGCACGTACGACATCGACACGCTCTACGGCGCGTTTTTCCGGACGCACGGGGGCCATCAGGGCGACTGACATGCCGGGTCAGGGCAGGGCCAGAGCAGGGTGTCAGCGCAGGGGTCAGAGACCGGCGCTGCGAAGGTCCAGCGTGTAGGGAAAACGCGGGCTGATATTGGGTGTGCGCGGCGTTGCCCGGCCGGGCGTATGGCCCGAGGGCTGGAACCGTGCGAGGCGACGGCCTTCAGCCTCCAGCGCATTGATCGGCCGGGTTTCGAAGTTTCGCCCGCCCGGATGGGTCGCGTGATAGGTGAAGCCCGCCAGTGCGCGTCCGCTCCCGGTATCATGCACATCGAAAACCAGCGGCCCATGCGGCTTGATCGTGGGATGCAGGGATGATGATGGCAGCCACGCACGATAGCGCACGCCGCACAGGCTTTCGCCTGCCATTTCGCCCGGCTGCAGCGGCAGCGTCCAGCCATTGCAGCCCAGCGTCAGCGCAGTGCCCGCAAAGTCACCCGTGACCTTGACCTGAAGACGCTCCAGTGAGCTGTCGACATAGCGCGCTGTGCCGCCGGGCGTACCCTCCTCGCCCAACACATGCCAGGGCTCAAGCGCGGTGCGAAGTTCGACGTCGATGCCGTCCACGCTGATGCGACCGGCCAGCGGGAAGCGAAACTCGAACTGCGCCCGAAACCATTCGCGCTCAAGTTCGATGCCGAGACCGCGCGAAATTTTCTTCAGTACCTGTCCGAGATCCGCCCAGAGGACGTCCGGCAGCATGAAGCGGTCATGCAGGGCGGTATCCCACGGCCGAAGGGGAGCGGTGTAGGGCGTCTGCCAGAACCACGCGACGAGCGCACGCAGGATGAGTTGCTGCGCGACATTCATCTGCCAGTGCGGCGGCATCTCGAAGGCCCGGAATTCGACCAGTCCAAGCCGCCCGGATGTGCTGTCGGGCGAATACAGCTTGTCGATGCAGATTTCCGCGCGGTGCGTGTTGCCTGTCACGTCGGTCAGGATGTGCCGCAGGATACGGTCAACCACCCAGGGCGGAAAGTCCGACCGGTCCGGCCCGGGCAGCTGCGAAAGGGCAATTTCAAGCTCGTGCAAGACGTCGCCGCGCGCCTCGTCGACACGAGGTGCCTGGCTGGTCGGGCCAATGAACATTCCGGAAAAGAAGTAGCTGAGCGAAGGATGGTTCTGCCAGAACCGGATGAGGGAGCCGAGAAGATCCGGACGGCGCAGGAAAGGACTGTCTGCCGCCGTCTGCCCGCCAAGGGTGACATGCGCGCCGCCGCCGGAGCCGGTCGGGCGGCCGTCAACCATGAAGCTCGACGCATCAAGGCCGCCGGTGCGTGCGTCCTCGTACAACGCTTCGGTCTTGTCGCGCAGGCTTGCCCAGTCGGATGAGGGGTGGATGTTGACCTCGATCACGCCGGGGTCGGGCGTCACCTTGATTTCCTCGAAGCGGGGATCGCGCGGCGGCGGATAGCCCTCGATGCGAACCGGTTGGTTCATTCGGGTCGACACGGCCTCGATCGCCGAGATCAGCTCGACATAAGCCTCTGCCGAGGTCACCGGCGGCACGAAGACGTGGAGGTGGCCGAGGCGCGGTTCGACGACGAGGGCGGTGCGCACGCCGGACTTGTCGCCGGGTCCTGGCTTGCGGCTGCTTTCTCCGGGGGCTGCGTCGGCGTCCTGCCAACCTGCACTGTGCATAGCGGGCGCAGGCGCTGGCCGGGGCGATTTGCCGCGCGATTGGCGCAGGATGCTGGTTTCGGGCAGGGCTTCGCGGTCGACCATCGGGTCGATTTCGAGGACGTGCGGGTAGAGGTCGTCGTCAATGTGCGGCAGGGCCTTGATGGGCAGGCGGAAGCCCGCCGGACTGTCGCCGGGGACAAGGAAAAGCTTGCCCCGCCGTGTCCGCCAGATCTCTGACATCCACGTGACGGTCCGCCCTGTGCTGGCGCTGGCCTGCGCCTCCTGAACGGGCAAGACGAAAGCGGCGGGACGTCCGAGGCCGCGCTCGAAGACACGGGCCAGCCGCGCCCGCTCGACCGGGTCGGCCAGACGGTTGTCTTCCGGCGTCAGGTTTTCCGGAAGCGAGGCTTCCTGCATCAGGTGGTCGGCCGGGTCTTCATAGGTTGGCTGCGCGAAGTCACGGTTGAGTTCAAGCTCTTCGGCGAGCGCCTGAATGAAGGCGGCGGCGGAATCGGCCTCGGCCTCGTGGCGGGCGTCTTCGGTTGCGATCAGGGAGGGGTCTTTCCAAAGCGGCACGCCATCACGCCGCCAGACAAGACCGTAGGCCCAGCGCGGAAGCGGCTCTCCGGGATACCATTTTCCCTGTCCGTGCATCAGGAGACCGCCCGGCGCAAACCGGGTCAGAAGGCGGCGTGCGAGATCGTCGGCAAACCGGCGTTTGGTCGGACCATCGGCGGCGACGGTCCATTCCGCGGCGTCGCGGTCGGATTTGCTGACGAAGGTTGGCTCCCCGCCCATGGTCAGCCGGACGCCGGCGGCCTGCAGCTGTGCTTCGACGGCGTGGCCGGCCGCATCCACGCGCGACCACACTTCCGGCATGAAGGGCTTGGTGATGCGTCCGGTCTCACGAAGGCGCATGAGCGTCATCTCGAAGTCGAACGTGACCTCGCAGGGTTCCAGCGCGCCGGAAATAGGGGCGGCCGACGAAGGGGAGGGTGTAGCGGCAAGGGGGATGTGGCCCTCGCCCGCGAACAGGCCGGATGTGGCGTCGAGGCCGATCCATCCCGCGCCCGGCATATAGGCCTCCGCCCAGGCGTGGAGATCGGTGAAGTCGGCTTCGGGACCGGTCGGGCCATCGAGGCTCTTTTCGTCGGCGACAAGCTGGATCAGGTAGCCGGAGACGAAGCGCGCGGCGATGCCGCAGCGACGCAGCAGGTTGACGAGGAGCCAGGCGCTGTCGCGGCAGGAGCCACTGCGCAATTGCAGGGTCTCCTCGGGGGTCTGCACGCCGGGTTCGAGCCGGACGAGGTATTGCACGGCGTTCTGGACGATCTGGTTGACCTCAACGAGGAAGTCGATCGTGCGCTTCTGGCCGCCGGATGACCAGAGGGCCTGGACGTCGGCGGCCATCCGGTCGAACAACACGCCCCTGCCCTCGCCGGAAAGATACGCGGCAAGGTCGCGGAACACGTCGGGTTCGTAGAAAAAGGGCGTATGGAAGGCGCCGTCCTCCAAGAAGAAGTCGAACGGATTGATCGCGACCATGTCGGCGACAAGGTCGACAGTGACCTCGAAAGCCTCAACCTTGTGGGGGAAAACCGCGCGGGCCTGATAATTGCCAAACGGGTCTTGTTGCCAGTTCAGGAAGTGATCGGCCGGGCTGATCGTCTGACTGTAGGAGACGATCGGCGTGCGTGTGTGCGGCGCCGGGCGCAGCCTTATGGTCTGCGGGCCAAGTTCGATCCGGCGGTCGTAACGATAGGACGTGCGATGGGTCAGACTGACGCGAATGCTCATGTTTTATTCATGCGCGCTCGATTGCGCGGCGGCAATGCCGACCGTTCTTAAAAAACGGCGCATTTACTTTGCCGCCCGTTTTCGTGTCTCATAGTGCCAGTCTTTTGGGCGTGAGGGATTTATGTTCGATGAAATGCAGAATGACGGGGTCGTGCGCGAAGCCTATCATGCTTTTGCCGACTGGCTTGCGACCACCGATCTCTCTCTGCTCTACACAAAGCGCGCTGAGGCTGAGGCCCTGTTCCGGCGCATCGGGATAACCTTCGCCGTCTATGGTGAGGGCGGTGATCCGGAACGCCTGATCCCGTTCGACCTCATTCCGCGGATATTTTCCGGCGCCGAGTGGTCAATCATTGATCGCGGCGTCAAGCAGCGCGCGCAGGCGCTCAATCTCTTTCTCCACGACATCTATAATGCGGGCGAATGCATCAGGGCCGGGATCATTCCGGCTGATTTCATTTACCAGAACGAAGCCTACCAGCCGCTGATGCGCGGCTTCACGCCGCCCGCCGGCGTCTACACGCATATTGTTGGGATCGACCTCGTTCGCACAGGCCCGGACGAGTTTTTCGTGCTGGAGGATAATTGCCGCACCCCGTCCGGCGTCTCCTACGTGCTCGAAAACCGGGCGATCATGTCGCGCCTGTTTCCCGAACTCTTCGAAAGCGGCCTGGTGCGTCCTGTCGAAGGCTATACAGACCTGCTCCGGCGCACGCTGGTCGAGGTCGCGCCGCCCTCCTGCGACGGGCCGCCCTGCGTGGTCGTGATGACGCCGGGGCATTTCAATTCGGCCTATTACGAGCACTCCTTCATCGCCGATGAAATGGGGGTAAACCTTGTTCAGGGCAGCGACCTGTTTGTCGAAAACGACCGGGTCTACATGCGCACGACAACCGGGCCGCAGCGTGTCGACGTGATCTATCGCCGTATCGATGATGCGTTTCTCGATCCCCGCGCCTTCAATCCAGGCAGCATGCTGGGTGTTCCGGGTCTGATGCAGGCCTATCTGCGCGGCGGCGTCACCATCGTGAATGCGCCCGGCACCGGGGTGGCCGATGACAAGGCCGTCTATTGCTACATGCCGGAGATCATACGCTTCTTTCTTGGAGAGGAGCCTGTGCTCGGGAACATCCCGACCTGGCGCTGCGCCGAGCCGGAGAGCCTTGCTCATGCACTCGGGAACATGTCCGAACTGGTGTTCAAGGAAGTTCATGGGTCGGGCGGCTATGGCATGCTGATCGGACCGGCGGCGACCCGTGCGGAGATTGAGGCTTACCGGGCGCGGGTCATGGCGGATCCGAAGGCGTTCATTGCCCAGCCGACCCTGGCCCTGTCGACGGTGCCGACGTTGGTGGAGAGCGGGATCGCGCCGCGCCATGTCGATTTCCGGCCGTTTGCGCTTGTCGGATCGCAGGTCCGGCTGACACCCGGGGGCCTGACGCGGGTGGCGATGCGGGATGGATCGCTGGTGGTGAATTCGAGCCAGGGCGGCGGGGTCAAGGACACCTGGGTCCTGCGCGAATAGTCGATGGGAAGCGAGAACACACAATGCTGAGCCGCGTTGCCGAAAAACTCTTCTGGATCGGGCGCTATGTCGAGCGCGCCGAGAACATTGCCCGGCTTGTCGATGCGGCGCGCCGCATGTCGGCTCTGCCCCGGGCAACGGGCCAGAAATTGTCGAACGAGTGGTCATCCATCCTGATCGCGGGCGGCGCGACGGCGCAACTGGGGGACGCTGTCGGCACCGCCGGAGCGGTTGACGCCGCACGCTTCCTGATGATCGATCCGCGCAATCCGTCAAGCGTGCGCAGTTGCCTTGTGACGGCCCGAGAGAATGCGCGCGCGGTGCGCTTTGCTTTCACGCAGGAGTGCTGGGAGGCGCTCAACGCGACCTGGTCGCGGGTGCGCGAGATCGGTGACGAACACATGACGGGTGGGCGCCTGTCGGACACCATTGACTGGGTCAAGTCGCAGTCTGCGCTGTTTCGCGGCGCCGTTCAGGGAACCATGGTGCGTGATGACGGGTTTGATTTCCTGCAGATGGGCGCGGCGATCGAACGGGTCGATTCAACCGCGCGCATTCTCGACGTGAAGTATCACGTCCTCCTGCCGTCTCTGGAGGACATCGGTTCTTCGGCAGATCACTACCAGTGGAGCTCATTGCTGCAGGCGGCAGCGGCTCAGCGTGCTTACGCCTTTGTCACCAAGTCCGACGTTTCCGCGCGCGGCGTGGCGCAGTTTCTGATCCTCGAGGCGCGGTTCCCGCGCGCCATTCTTTTCAACATCCAGCGGCTACAGCAGACCCTGGCCAGCACCGAAGACTTCTATGGCCAGAAATCCAGCTGCCACGATCACATCGGCCGCTTTGTGAGTGACATTGCGGCAACGTCGATCGAAGACATCTTTGACAGCGGACTTCATGAGTTCCTAACGGACGTCATCGAACGTAACTACACAGCGGCCGAAACGATCGCGCAGGCATATGGGTTTGCACCCGCAGCAACGGAATATGGGCAATCTCAGAATGTCACCGGACAATAACCAGTTCGCGCGCGCGCCATACGAGAACGACCTCTTTGCAGTTCAGGACCCTTGGATGACTTATTGCGTTGCCCTCAAGCCCCGTGAGGGGATCGTGTTTCTTGCTGACACCCGGACCAATGCCGGTGTCGACAATGTCTCAAAGGTCAAGAAGCTGTTCACCTGGGTCAATCCGAATGACCGGGCGATTGCGATGATGACAGCCGGAAATCTCGGCATCACGCAGGCCGTTATCTCCGAGCTTGACGAACAGCTCAGCCGGCCGGGCGAATTTCCCCGCAATCTCTACACCGTCAAGAGCATGTTCGAGGTCGCCGAACTCGTCGGTGACACGATGCGCCGGGTGCAGGAACGCTACGGGCCGGGCCTTTTGGCGCGCGGTGTCGAAAGCGGGGCGAGCATCGTGGTGGGCGGGCAGCGTGTCGGCGGGCGTCCCCGGCTCTTCCTCGTCTATGCGGCAGGCAATTTCATCGAGGCAATGGACGATTCGCCGTACTTCCAGATCGGCGAGCACAAGTACGGCAAGCCGATCATCGACCGGGTGATCACAACTGAAACACAGATGCAGGACGCGGTGATCTGTGCATTGCTGTCGATGGATTCCACGCTGCGTTCGAACCTTTCGGTCGGCATGCCGCTGGATCTCGCCGTGCTGCGGGCAGATGCGTTCGCGTTCAGTCAGAACCGCCGGATCGAGGCCGAAGACTCCCATTTCAGGGCGTTTTCGGAGCGATGGTCACAACAGCTGCGCGATGCATTCGCCGTGATGCGCGCAATGCAGGTTTGATTAACGTCAGACGGGTCAGATGTCTTCGGAATTGCGCGTGACGATGCCGTTCAGCACGCCCCGGCCGCCGTCCAGTTGCAGGATCTGTCCGGTCATGAAGGCGGCATCGAAGGAATTGAGGTAGAGAGCGGCATGCGCGATTTCGTCCGCAAGAGCCGTGCGCTCGAGCGGCGTGCGCTGCAACAGCCATTTTTCCTCCCTTTCGGCGCGCGGACGCACGGCGACGAGTGCGTTTACCCTGATCTTGTCAGGCGCAAGCGCAAGAGCGCCCGCCCGCATGACGCCGAGAACCGCGTTTTGAGCCACGCTTTCGGAAAAGCGCGAAGAGTCGGCCAGTCGCGCCGTGATCGACAGGACGAAGGCCATCGCGCCGGTTTGCGGCTGCTTTTGCAGTGTTGATGTCTCCAGCGGGCTCTGGTCGCGCATCTGGTCGGAAAACAGCCGCAGCGTGATCGCGCTGCCCCGGCCTGCCCGGCCGAGCGCCTTGTCAAAGGCATCGAATGACACGTCCGACAGCGTGTCTGCCGTGGGAATGGACGGGATGTAGATGACCCGGTCGACCCGGCCGAAGGCCTCTCGCGTGGCGGCGAGGCAGTTGCGCAGTCCAAGCTGGGTGTGCAGCGCATCGTTATGATAGGTCAGACCGTCGCCAAGCGCTTCGCGCGCGCGTTCGACCTTGGCGGCGCTTTCGTCGACCACCACCACATTGTGACCGGCGGCCCGGTAGGCGCGGGCGGTGGCCACTCCGATCTCATCCCCCAGCCCAAGAACGACTGCGACCGGTTTCATGTCGCCAGTCTCGTGCCTGGCCTGCGGGAGCAGGGCTGGAAGCATTTCATCCGGGTCTCGACGCCTCCTCTGGTGCTGCCAGAGGAGGCGCCCCGGCGATCACGCGTTCTGATCGCGCAGTTGTGACAGCTCCTCCTTAATTCGGAGTTTCTGTCGTTTGAGCTCGGTGATGCGAAGCGGGTCCTTGGCTGGTCGTTTTTCTTCGTGGGAGATGGTCTCGTCGAGATAGGTGTGACGGGACGAAAGCTCGTTGATGCGGCCCTGTACGGACATTCTAGACCTCCATTGAACAGCCAAGGTAGTCGTGTTCCACGAAAGCGGAACATCGTGATTACATCATGAAAAGATGCGGGAGTCATGTGTGGACGGAGCAATTTGCTGCGACAGAAGATGCCAATGACCAGGATTTCATCATGGGTGGCGGGTGGCTGCTTCGCCCCGCTTGCGACGGCCCTTGTCGACGAACATCGCCTCATCGGCGCGGCGGATCAGTTCGGCGGACGTCATTCCCGGCCGCCACTCGGCCACACCAATGCTCGCGCCGACCTTTACCGGCGTCAATGTGGGATCAACGGGATCGACAACCTTGATCTTCTCGATCGCGGACGCAAGCGATCTGGCCTTTTTCTGTGCGTCGATCAGGGCGGCATGCGGCAGGGCGACGGCAAATTCATCGCCGCCGAGGCGCGCCACAATGTCGGTTTCGCGGGTCTGTGACGCCAGGAGGCCGGCGACATGGATCAGGACGTCGTCGCCGGTCAGGTGGCCGAAGCGGTCATTGACCAGCTTGAAATGGTCAAGATCGATATACAGCAGGCAGAGCTGGCCGCCATGCCGGTTGACCATCGCGATGGTGCGCGAAAGCTCTCGATCAAACGCCCGGCGGTTGAACAGTGGTGTGGTCGCATCGTGATCTGCCTGTGCCTCGGCGGTTTGCAGCCGATCCTCCAAGGTAGCGATCTCGGCGCGAAGGGCGGCAACCTCGGTGGCCAAAGCGAGGAGCGCGGCGCCGCCGGGTGCCTGACGCGCCGGGCGCTGGCTCACGCCCACGGCCCGCAAGACCCGGTCGATGACTTCGTCCGAAATCTCAATCGGTTCCTGCGGATGAGTGGAAATCAGGTTATTCATCACGCGCCGCTCATGTGCTGTCTTCATCAAAAATACCCAAGAGCGACCTTACGCCGTCTCTGGCAAAGTTTGAACGTGCGGCCGACAGATTAGGAATCGGATAAAAGATGTCTCGGGCGACGGGCAGCTTGTCTCAAAATCCCTGAGCGGCGTTTGTTTGTCTGGCAGACATCTTCCTCACTGGCGTTTTGGACAGAGGTTGCATGCTTGTTCAGTGCTCGCAGCGTCTTGAGCCCAAAGACCGGACAGGCTGAGCCGGTCGCGCCCTGGGGCGCTACCGTGAGGCATTGCAAGTCTGCATGGCTGGGTTAACGTTGCGCCAGCGTCGCCCTACCGGCTTTCTCTGAAGGATCAGGATTTGGACCTTCGACTCGATTTTGAGGATGTTGCGTTCGTGAAAACCCTTATCGAAGGGTGCGGGATGGACTGTGCCGCCCTGCTCGGCGAACTGGGCATGCCGCCGGACTGTTTCACCAGCCCCGGTGCCGACCAGATCACCTTCGCAGACTATGTGCAGATCCTGCGACATCTCGTTGAGGTCTCCGGCGACGAGACCTGCTCCGGGTCTGCGCGCCAGATTCTGGTTGGCACAACGCCCTTCCTGATTGGCGGTGTTGCAGGAAACATTTCGATGAAGGAGGCGTTGCAGCGCCTGGCGGACGGTTACAATTTTGCACACGGCGGGATGTATAATCGCGTCAGCGTGAGCACGAACCGGCTCACCTACATTATCGACGATCGCGACTTTCCCTATTCACACCCCGATTTCAGACGCGATCGGCATGCCTTCATCGAGAGCATACTCGTCTCCCTGCACGGCTTGTTCAGCAAACTAGCCTTTCAGCCGCTTTCAGACCGGGTGTTGCGGATCACCACACGGCGCCAACCATCAGACCCCGGAGGGTCATTCCTGAGGTTCTGGCGTGCGCCCATCCAGATGAATGGCGACTATTATTCGGTGCAATATGACGGACGCATCGCCGACTGGCCGGTCAGGCCGATCGACGAGGCCACCTATCTCAGCATTTTTGATGCCGCCGCCGATGCCTTGGGGGAGACGCACCCGGAGGTTTCCGGCACCGATTACTGGTCGCGCCGGATCGGTCAGGTTATCGCATCAGGGGTGACGAACCAGTCTGCCGTGGCGGCGACGCTCGGCGTCAGTCCCGCCACAATGCGCAGGAGACTGGTCGGGGAGGGGGCACATTTCCGAACACTTCGCGCTCAAGCGCTGAACGCCCGGGCACGCCGCCTGCTCGCCCTCGGAGAACCGGCCCACCGAGTGGCTACAACGCTCGGATTTTCAGACCTGCGCAGCTTCTCACGGGCTTTCAAGGCCTGGAACCTGGTGACGCCCGCCGTCTATCAGGCCGAGGCCCGCGCAAGGCGGAACGGATCCCTGACCCCGCCGTATCACCGCCGGAAATCACTTCCCGATTCGGTGAGCGAAAATGTCCTCGACGATTGACAGATTCTGTCGTCGTCACTTGTCCCCATTTATCGCACCCTCCAATCAGGCGAATCGTCAACAAGAACGGTTCCGCACCAAAGGGAGGCAATCGTGATGAATATTTCAGGCCCGCATTCCATCGGGCGCATGACGCCGGCGAAGCGCATCGCTGCGTTTTCGATGGGCGCATCGGTGCTCGTGATGGCATCGCTGACAACACCCGCTCATGCGCAGGAGGCCGCTCCGCTCGCAGCGCCCGAGGCAACCGCAGAGGGGCGTCTGGACACCATCATCGTGACGGCCCGTCGGCGCGAGGAAACACTTCAGGATGTTCCGCTAGCCGTATCGGCCTTCGGGGAGGACCAGATCTCCAACTTTCAGGCCGACGATGTTTCCGGCCTGCAGTATGTCACGCCAAACTTCTATTTCGACGAGGGCGACGCCTCGAACGCGGTCGTCTATCTGCGCGGCGTCGGGCAGAATGACAGCCTGGCCTTCGCTGACCCCGGCGTCGGCGTTTATGTCGATGACGTCTTCATTGCGCGCTCGCAGGCGGCCTTCCTCGAACTCTTTGACGTCGAACGTGTCGAGGTGCTGCGCGGACCGCAAGGCACGCTTTACGGGCGCAACACGATCGGCGGCGCGGTGAAATTCGTCTCGAAGCGCCCGACCGACGAATTTGAAGCCTATGGCGAAGTCGGCTTTGGCAATTTCAGCTCGGTTGTCGCAAAGGGGCGCATCAGCGGGCCGGTCTCCGAGGGGCAGGTCTATGCCAAAGCGGCCTTCGCCTTCTCGCAGCGCGACGGCTACAACGACAATCTCTTCACTGGAGAAGACGACGGCGATGTGAACAGCCTGTCTGGGCGCGTCGGCCTCTACTTCACGCCGAGCGATGACCTCGAGATCGACCTGACGCTCGATGCCCGGCGCGAGCGGCCTGACACCGCCCGAAACCCGACCCGCCTGACCTCAGCTACCGGCATTCCCGACCCGATCGCAGCGCCATTCGTCGCGCAGACTTTCGCCGCCGCATCGGATCCCTACGACGTTGACGTCAATGCGGGCGGCCTGTCGGACATCGACGCCCTCGGCCTGACCGCGCGCGTCGGCTGGCAACTCACGGATGCGTGGAAACTTGAGTCCATCAGTTCCTACCGAAGCTTCGACTTCGAGCTGAACCTCGACACAGACGGCACCCCGTTGAAGCTGCTCGACGTCTATGTCCAGCAGGAGCAGTCGCAGATCAGCCAGGAACTGCGCGCCAGCTATGACGCAGGCGGCCCCGTCAGCTTCACCGGCGGCATCTACTACTTTTATGACGACGATCTGACCTTCAGCGGCGTCGACAATTTGTCGGCATCGCTGTTCGGTTTTCCGGTGACCTTGTTCGGCTTTGCCACCTCCTCGCTCGCGGACACAGACCAGATTACCGAATCCTACGCGGTGTTCGGCGACCTCGCCTATGATCTCACCGATCGCCTGAGCATCAGCTTCGGCGCGCGCTACACGATCGAAAGCAAGGAATCTTCCCGTCGTTTCGAGAATTTCTTCGACCCGGCGATTTCAGTCATCACCGATCAGCCGCCTTTCCTCTCCGGCGTCGGCACACCGGGCGTCGTCATCCGCGGCGAGGAGGATTTCGAAGCCTTCACCCCGCGACTGTCAGTCTCCTATGATGTGTCAGACGACATCCTGATCTACGGTTCGGCATCACGCGGCTTCAAGAGCGGCGGTTTCTCTGGCCGGGCCAACAGTGATTTCGGCTTCCAGCCCTTCAAGCCGGAGTTTGTCTGGAGCTATGAGGGCGGCCTCAAGTCCAGTTGGCATGATGGCCGGTTGATCGCCAACGCCGCCTATTTCTTCAACGACTACACCGACATTCAGGTGACCTCGTTCGGCGCAGACCCCGTGACAGGGGTGTTTGTCGACCTCTTCACCAACGCCGCCGCGGCCAGCATTCAGGGCTTTGAACTCGAAGTCCTCGCAATTCCCTCGGACGGTCTGACCCTGTCGGCGTCGCTCGGCGTGCTCGATGCGCAGTATGACGAATTCGACATTCTTGTCGGCGGCGTGGTCACGGATGTCAGCGGCCGCGATCTGGTAAACGCGCCCGAACTCAGCGGCAGCTTTGCCGCGACTTATGATTTCGACCTGACAGATGCGCTGAAAGCCACGGTCCACGGCGACCTCGCCTACCGCGACAGCTATGCCAACGAAGTCACCGACTCGCCCAATCTCCGGCAGGATGCCTACTGGCTCTCGAATGCCTTCGTCGCCATCAAGACGGCGGACGGTCGCTGGGAAGCGCGCGCCGGCATTCGGAATATCGGTGACGAAGCCATCCTCGTGCAGGGCTTCAACCTTGCCGCCTTCCCGGGTGTGGAGACCGCATTCTTCGCGGCGCCGCGGACCTACGACTTCAGGCTGATCTACCGTTACTGAGGTGATTGCGAATCTCTTCAGAAAGCCTGCAGGCAGCCAAGTCGTGTTTGAGGCCGAGCCGGTTTACCGCTCCGGTCCCGGAGACGACCTGCTGTCGGCCGGCCTCGGCATTGAAGGGCTGCGAAACCCGGTCCTGCCCGAAGGTATCAGCGCAAGGGCTGCGGCGATCCACAAGGATTTCCGCGACCTTGTTGACCTCTCGCCCGGCGGCAGGTTCGAGGATCTCATCCCCGGCGGCGCAGCGGCGCTGCGCGTCGACGGTTGGGAATATGCCGCCTTGCTGCGTCCTGGAGGGACCGCCCACCCGATCAGCGTGCGCGTTCTCATTCCGGCGAACTTCAACACCGACCGTCCATTGCTGGTGGTCGCGCCGTCCTCCGGTTCGCGCGGGGTGACCGGGGCCATCGGCGACATCGGGGCGTGGGCATTGCCGCGTGGACACGCCCTTGTCCTGACTGACAAGGGCACGGGCGGGGTCCAGATCCTCGCCGACAGCAGCTGCTACGGGCCTGATCTTGAGCCGACTTACGAGGGCCATTCCCCGACGACATTCCGGCTCAAACCGACGGCGGCGCTGCGCAATTTCCGCCGACGCCATCCCGGCGCAATCGCACTGAAGCACGCGCACTCCATGGAAAATGTCGAGGCTGACTGGCCGCGCGCCGTTCTGGCGGCGGCGCGTTTCGGCCTCGATGTTCTCAACCGGCGCGGCCTTCCGAAAGGGTCGGGGCGTGTCCGCGTGATCGCGGCCGGCGTCTCGAATGGAGGGGGCGCTGTGCTACGGGCGGCCGAAATCGACGCGGCGGGGTTGATCGACGCGGTCGTGGCAACCGAACCCAACATCACCCCACGCGAAAGCCATGGCAGCAAGATCGCGCTCGACGGCGGCGAAGCGATGGCCTGCGGGCGGCCGCTTGTCGATTACGCCACCGCGATGAACCTCTTGCTGCCCGCCGCCCTTCTCTCCCCGGAGCTTGCTGACGCTCCCCTTTTCGGCGTCACGGCGATGGCGCAGGCCCGTCAGGCCGCCTGGGCCAAGGGATTGGCCGATCAAGGCCTCCTCGATGGCGCGGACACAGCCGCGCAGGCCGCAGACGCGCTCCACCGGATCCACGCGCTCGGTTTTGACAAGGGCGCGCAGGCCCTGTTCCCGATGATGGCGGTCATGCACATCTGGCCGGCCGTCTCCCACACCTTTGTCAGCGCGCTCGGACGCTTCCCGGTCGAGGCCGACCCGATCGGTGCGCACACGGCCTTCGCGACCACCGACCCGCTCGGGCAGGTGCTGGAAACGCTCGCCACGCCTACAGCCGAACAGACCCGCCTCTATGCCGCGCTCAGCGGAGGGCTGTCACCGGGCGGCGGAGCGTTCACCATCCATGCAGATGGCGACATTCATCCGCGCCTCGAAGACGCCCTGAAATTGCGGCAACTCGCGCAGGGCAAACGCGTCGGCCGCGGCCGTGACGATGTGCTGGCATCAGCACGCCCGCGCGGCCACCCGACCATTATCCTGCACGGCCGCTGTGACAGCCTGATCAGTGTACGGCACACCTCCCACGCCTATTTCGCAGCCTGTCTGGCTTCGGGCGCTGATACGCGGCACTGGCGCTATTACGAGCATGAAAAAGGCCAGCATTTTGAGACCCTGCTCGGCATTCCCGGCATGACCGAGCACTATGAACCGCTTTTGCCGTGCATCTTCGAGGCTCTGGACCTGATGCAGCGGCACCTTTTTGACGGTGCGCCACTGCCGCCCAGTCAGGTGGTTCGCGGCGCCCGCCCGGATGCAACCGGTGACACCGGGCTCAACCAGCCGGGTGATGGCGCGCGCTCGATCCGCAACGAACCGGGGTCGTGCAGGATCGACCTCAACGGCCTGGTCCTGAGCATTCCGCGATAGGCCGGCCCGTGGCGGTTCAGCGCGCCTCCCCGACCCGCGATGCGCCTGTGGCATACTTACCCCGTGGACGCGCGCGGAAATGCCCGGTTGATTTCAAAAGGGCGCACTGCGGCGCGTACCGCTATCCAGATCGCCGAAACCGCAAGGCTCTCAGGCGCCGGCAAGACCCCGGCCTTCGACCGGCGCGCCGCCCCCGGCGCGTTTGGCGCTGATGTCGCGGCGCAGGACACCCGCGCCAGTCGGACCCCCGACGTCGATGACCGGATGAACTTCGGCCTCTTCGACCGGGATATTGAGCCCCCGAACAATCGAGTCGGCATGTTCGCCGCCCGCTTGCGGCGCACCAGGACACCGCTGTGAGAGCCCGAATTTGCTCACGAATTTCCCTGCCGCTGGCCACGGAGTTACCATGACGCCGGTCTTGGGTTATCAATGCGCGGAAGGCAGGCCATAAGACCTTGATTTTATGGCGTCTCCGACAGGATTTGAACCTGTGACCTACAGATTAGGAATCTGTTGCTCTATCCTGCTGAGCTACGGAGACTTCCGGCGGTATCTAAACCAAATGGCGCTGCGATTGAAGGCCGTCTTTCTGGCATTTGTGATGTTCGCGCTTGGCGGGTGCGGCAAGCGCGACCCGCTGGCCAGGCTCGAACCGGGGGAGTCCGGGCGGGTGACGCGGATCATTGATGGTGATGCGCTGGTCCTCGACACCGGACTGACAGTGCGACTGGCGGCGCTGGAGGCACCGGCCCGCGCGCGGAGGGACCGGCCGGGTGAGCCGTGGGCGGAGGAATCAGCGCGGGTTCTGGAGAGCTTCGCCATGGGTCGAAGGGTCAAGCTCTATTACGGCGGGCTTACGCGCGACCGTTATGACCGCGCCATCGCTCAGGTCCGCACCGATGATAATCTGGGGCCGGCGCTCTGGCTCAACCTCGCACTGGTCGAGGAGGGTGCGGCGCGCGTGCGGATCTATCCGGACAATGAAGCGCTTGCGGAACAATTGCTGCAGGCCGAGCGGGAAGCGCGCGCGGCGCGCCGGGGCGTCTGGGCGCAGATGTCGGCAATGCCGCTGGAGGCGGCGTCCATCGAGAGCGGGGCGCGGGGCTTTTTCCTGGTCG
>JBGSUF010000354.1:0-5450 GCA_041736285.1 Hyphomonadaceae bacterium
CGCCGGCGGCCAGTCCGCGACGCTCACCATCGAGCCCGGCGCTGTGGTTTACGGCGAATCGGGCGCTGACTACCTCGTCGTCAACCGCGGTTCGCGCATCGTCGCCGATGGCACGGTGTCTTCTCCGATCATCTTCACCAGCGGCGCCGACCTTGATCGCCGCGCGGCCAACCCTGACGACCTTGGCGGTTCGGCCATTGGTGAATGGGGCGGCCTTGTCATCCTCGGCCGGGCGCCGATCAACCGCTGCCGCGATGGTGCGACCCCCGGCACGGCCGCCTGCGAGAACATCATCGAAGGCGTGACCAACCCCGACGCCGTATACGGCGGCGCTCAGGTTGCCGACAACAGCGGCGTCCTGCGCTATGTGCAGGTGCGTTTCGCGGGTTTCGCAATCAACACCGCCGGTAACGAACTCAACGGCATCACCCTTGGCGGCGTCGGCAAGGGCACCGTGATGGACTTCGTTCAGGTCCACAACAACTCAGACGATGGCGTGGAGTTCTTCGGCGGCACGGTTGATGCCAAACACCTCGTCCTGACCGGCAATGACGACGACTCCATCGACACCGACAACGGCTTTAACGGCAACATCCAGTTCGCCCTCGTCGTTCAGCGGTCTGACGGCGGCGACAACATCGTCGAAGCCTCCAGCGTTGCACCGGGCACGGCCCCGCTGTCTGACGCCACGATTGCCAACTTCACCTTCATCGGCAACCGCACCAACGCCTTCCGTCTGAACACCGGCACCGTCGGCACCTATGTCAACGGCGTGGTCGACTACGGCAAGCAGTGCTTCCGCTGGGAAGGCTCGGCCGGCAACGGCGCGGCTGGCTACCAGGATGGCGCAGACCCGGCCTTCAAGTCGGTGCTGTTCGATTGCGCGGGCGGCCTTGCCACCAGCAACTCCGACGCCACGGCTCCGGCCGCTGCCGTCGCGGCAGACGCGAACAACACGACCACCGTGCCGAGCTCGCTGGCCGCATCGTACTTCCCCGGCCCGAACGAGGCTGATGTCACCCCGTTTGACGCCACCACGCTCGACAGCTTCTTCACCGCCGCTCCCTACATCGGTGCCTTCGGCCCGAACGAGAGCGAAACCCAGAACTGGGCGACCGGCTGGACCTTCGGCCTGTTCCCGGATCCGACCTGCCCGACCGGCACCGTCGACAGCAACGTCCAGATTGATGGCAAGACCGTTTGCCGCCTCTCGGGCATCATCCAGTCGGATGTCCGCCTGACCCGCGGCAACGTCTACGAACTGAACGGCCGGATTGACGTCGGCATCGACGTTGGCGCTGACGGCGCGAAGGCTGGCGGCGTTGCGGCTTCACTGACCATCGAATCCGGCGTCACCGTCTTCGGCGACAGCGGCGCAGACTATCTGGTCGTCAATCGCGGTTCCAAGCTGTTCTCCAACGGCACGGTGGCCAACCCGGTCGTGTTCACGTCGGAAGCCGACCTCACCAACACCCAGGTCGACGCGGCCAACGCCATCGGCGAATGGGGTGGTCTGGTCATCCTCGGCCGTGCACCGATCAACCGCTGCCGCGATGCCGCAACCCCCGGCACCGCCGCTTGCGAGAACATCATTGAAGGCGTGACCAACCCGGATGCCGTTTACGGCGGCAGCATCGCCGACGACAACTCCGGCTCGCTCAACTACACGCTCGTGAAGTTCGCCGGCTTTGCCATCAACACGTCCGGCAATGAACTCAACGGCATCACCTTCGGCGGCGTCGGCTCCGGCACGAATGTCGAGTATGTTCAGGTCCACAACAACTCCGACGATGGCGTCGAGTTCTTCGGCGGCGGCGTCAACGTCCGCTACCTGGTCCTGACCGGCAACGACGATGACTCCATCGACACCGACAACGGCTATAACGGCAACATCCAGTTCGCCATCGTGGTCCAGCGCGCGACCGGCGGTGACAACATCGTGGAAGCCTCCAGCGTTGCTCCGCTCACCACGCCGCTGTCGAATGCGAAGATCTCGAACTTCACCTTCGTCGGCAACCGCACCAACGCCTTCCGCCTGAACACCGGCACCGTCGGCACCTACGTCAACGGTGTGGTCGACTTCGGCAAGCAGTGCTTCCGCTGGGAAAGCTCGGCCGGCAACGGCACGGCTGGCTATCAGGAAGGCGCTGACCCGTCCTTCGACTCGGTGCTCTTCAACTGCGCCGGCGGCCTCGCCACCAGCAACTCCGACGCCACGGCGCCGGCGGCAGCGGTCGCGGCTGGCACCAACAACACCACCGATGTGGCTTCAACGCTGACCGGGACCTTCATCAACGGCACGGCCGAAACGGCCCGTCCGGTCTTCGATCCGAAGACGCTCGATCCGTGGTTCGACAGCGTCGATTACATCGGTGCCGTGAAGGACGCCAACGACACCTGGTGGCAGGGCTGGTCGTGCGGCCTCGAAGCCAGCGCCCCCTGCTGATAGGGCGACGATACCGGGATGGCAGGTCCGCCTGCCATCCCGTTTCCTCTTAATCCTGCTGCCGAAGTCGTTCGGCCTGATCCGACCTCTTCCGGCGCTGCTTCGCAAAGGTTCACGAATATGACGTCCTTCTCCTTCCCCTACCCATTGATGGCGACGACGGCGCTCGCCGTGTTCCTGTCTGCGACGGCAAATGCGCAGGAGGCCCCTCCGGCTGAACCCGCTGAAGACGCTCGCCAGCTGGAAACCGTGGTCGTTCGCGGCCAGTTCATCCCGGAACCGCAGCGTCAGACGTCGCAGGTTGCGTCTTTCCTCGCGCCCGAGGATCTTGCCCGCCAGGGTGACGCCAATGCGGCGCTCGCGCTGACGCGCCTCAGCGGCCTGAGCATCGTCTCCGGCCGTTTTGCGTACGTGCGCGGTCTGGGTGACCGCTATTCCGTTGCGCTGCTGAACGGTTCGCCGCTGCCGAGCCCCGAGCCGCTGCGCCGCACCGTTCCCCTCGACCTGTTCCCGTCGAACGTCCTCAACGGCGCTGCTGTCCAGAAGACGTTCTCGGCCAATTATCCTGGCGAATTCGGGGGCGGTCTGATCGACCTCGAAACCCTGCGCCAGCCGAGCGAGAACTTCATCAACCTGAAGGTTGGCACGAGCTACAACACGGTCACGTCGGGCGACGAGGGCATTTTCGTCAACGGCAGCGACAGTGACTGGACCGGCTACGATGACGGCCTGCGCGACATTCCGGGCGCACTCGGCCAGATCCTCGCCAGCGGCGAGCGCTTCAGCACCTTTTCCGATGCCGAGATCGAAGCGGCCGGGGAAAGCCTCGTGAATTCTCCGCTGTCCGTGATCCAGGCCGGCGATGTCGGCCCTGATTTCGAAGCGTCCATTGATGGCGGTTACCTGTTCGAGAGCGGTGAAACCGAACTCGGTCTGGTCGGCGTGGTCGCTTACGATCAGGGCTGGACCACTCAGGATGCGACCCGGCAGTTTGTTCAGGGCGGTGTTCTGGGATCGAACTTCCGGTCAGTCGAAACGTCGCTGGACGTGACCGTCAACGCACTCGGGTCCGCCACGCTCAACATGACCTCGGACCATTTGTTCCAGGCCACGGTCTTCTACGTGCATTCGACCACGAAAGAAGCCCAGATCACCCAGGGCACGGACTTCAACGCTCAGGGCAGCACCGGTGAAATCTACGATGAAGCGACCGGCTGGTTCGAGCGTTCGCTGATTTTCGGACAGCTTCGCGGCGAGCACATCTTCGGCGACTTCGAGTTCAAATGGCGCGGTTCGCTGGCACAATCGACCCGCGATGCGCCGTATGAGCGCAGCCTGCGTCGCAACGTCAACGAAGACGGCGTGCCGGTGTATTCGGTTGCCAACAGCTATGGCATCCGTTTCTCGGACCTGACCGATGACAATGTCGCTGTCGGCGCGGACCTTGCGTACACGCTCGCCATCGGCGGCGGTCGTGAGGCGGTGCTCTCCGGTGGTTTCGACTATTCGAGCACGGAACGCGAATACAACTTCCTCGCGCTGCGATTTGCGGGTGGCAACTCGCTGCCGCTCGACGTGCAGCTTGCGCGTCCGGACTTCCTGTTCTCGCCGGACAACATCGACCCGGCGCGCTTTGTCCTGCAGGAAATCTCGACGACCAACGACAGCTATGCGGGTCAGCTCGACGTGTCGGCGGCTTACGTCCAGGCGGATTTGGAAGTCACAGACTTCATCCGCTCCACGATTGGCCTTCGCTATGAAGAAGGCGAGCAGACGGTCAGCACGTTCGACCGCTTCGGCAATCCGGGCGCTGGTGATGTCCTGATCGCCAATGATTACCTGCTGCCGGCCGTGACCGTGACGTGGAACTTTGCCGACGACCTGCAGATGCGCCTTGGCTACTCGCAGACCATCGCGCGTCCCCAGTTCCGCGAACTGGCCCTGTCGAGCTATTTCGACCCGGAAACCGAGCGTGTTTATCGCGGTAACAGCGGCCTTCTCGACAGCGAACTGACCAATTACGACGCGCGTTTCGAGTACTATCTCGGTCGCAACCAGTTCTTCACGCTGGCCGGCTTCTACAAGGAACTCGAAAACCCGATCGAGGAAGTTCAGTTCTCGACATCGACCTTCGTGTTCGAAACGACCTTCATCAACTCGCCCAAGGCGGAACTGTTCGGCGGCGAAGTCGAATATCGCACCCGCTTCGACATGCCGTTCGAAGGTTCGTTCTTCGACGACCGCGAGTGGCTTTTCTCGGCGAACTACACCTACACCTCGTCGGAAGTGATGGCGGGACCGAACGATCAGGTGTTCGACCCGATCTCCCGTTCGCTGCGTGATGCCTCGCTGTTTGGTCTGGACGGGGCCGACCTTCAGGGCACGCCGGAGAATATTCTGAACGTGCAGTTCGGTTGGGAAAGCGATGTCGAACAGCTGACCCTGCTGGTTGGCTGGGTTGATGATCGTATCCTTCAGCGCGGCCTGTCCCAGCCGGGCGCCGAACTTCTGGACATCATCGAGGAGCCGGGTGTTCAGGTTGACCTCGTCTATCGCCGCGACTTCACGGTCGGCGATCGCGACTTCACCATCGGCATCAGCGGCCGCAACCTGCTTGATGAGCAGCATGCCGAATATCAGCAGAATGAAGGCATTGGCCGCACCGAGTTCAACACCTATGACCGCGGCCGGTCGATCTCTGCGACATTGACCGCCAAGTTCTGATCTTCGATCCGGCTTGAACGACGAGAAGGCCGCAGCCCCGAAAAAGGGTTGCGGCCTTTCTTCTTGCCTGCGGCGGGAAATTTCCTTTGGGTCCGGTCAGCAAGGTGGCACGTCACCTGCATGATCTCCTGCAGATTGTCCCACCGCATGCGACCGGGACGGACGTTTTGCTTGTGAGGAGAGGTTGATGAGGGTTCGCAAGGCTGTGTTTCCTGTTGCGGGTCTCGGGACGCGTGTTCTGCCGGCGACGAAGGCTCTCCCGAAGGAGATGCTGCCGGTG
>JBGSUF010000412.1:0-7381 GCA_041736285.1 Hyphomonadaceae bacterium
GACGCTGCGAAGCCGCGCCGCGTGGGCTTGCGCCGAAGGCTTCTGGGCGTCGGGCACGTGCGCTGACAGCCTTCCAGAGCGTATCCCCATGGCTTTCAGCGCCTCGCGCTGGCCGGGATTCAGCCGATGCGGCGGATCGTCGGCGCGAAGGTCCACAGCTGCGCCCGTTTCCATGACCCGGTAGGCCGTTCCGCGCGCCAGCCCCTCCAGGCTCTCGTCGGCATGGCCGGTCTTCAGCCGCGCCAGCGTCGGCAATCTCTGCGCCGTGATCTCCGCGACGAAATCGGTCAGCCGCGCCGTGGCCCGTGCCCGCTGTTCCGGCGTCGCCTCGTGCGCACCGATCAGTTCAACGCCGGGCGACAGCCAGTCGCGTCCGGCCACCAATCTTGCAACCGGGCTTTCCTCGAAACACACGCGGCCCTCGCCGTCGAAACGGAAGGCCGCCGACATGGCGTGGGATATCTCCGAAAGCCGCCGCGCCAGAATCGGCCGGAGCGCAGCCAGCGCGGCGTTGCGCACCGCCTTGCCCTCAAGCGTCGATCCTGCGATCACCGGCTCGAACACCAGCCCGTTGAGCCGTCCGACAACATGGCCCTCGACGGTGATATCGCCATCGGCCGTAATCGCCGTTTCCATCAGGTCTTCGCGCTGCAGCCCCGCGATCAGCGCCGATGTGCGCCGGTCAACGAAGCGCAGCGTCAGCTTCTCGTGCAGCGCGTCCGACAGCCTGTCCTCGACCTCGCGGGTCGCGTTGCGCCAGGTTTCGGGGTGTTCCAGCCAGTCATCGCGGTAAGCGGCATAAGTCCATGTGCGGATGGCTGCCACCCGGTCCTGCAGGGTGGCGATGTCGCCCTCCTTGTCGTCGAGCCGTGTCAGCCGCTGCGACATGAAGTCGTTCGACAGCCGCGCCGCCGGTTCGGCGAGAACTTCGTGCACCTGCTCGACCAGTCGCAAATGGCCTTCCGGCCCGGCGCCGCGAAAATCCGGCAGGCAACACAAATCCCAGAGCCTTCGCACGCGCGCCTCGCCCTTGGCTTCGCGGGTCAGCCCCTCATCGGTCAGCCGGCGCAGCACCCACTCGTCGAGCGCGTCCGGGTTCTGCCGCAGCACCGATGATCCGGACGGCTTGGCCAGTGTCTGCAGCAGGGACGGCACGGATGCGAAGTCCAGTTCGGCATTTCGCCAGGTCAGCTGCGGCACCGGATCGAACCGGTGGTTCTCGATGGAGGCCACCAGGTCTTCCTCGAAGGGCGGGCAATCGCCCGTCTCCCCGAACGTCCCATCGCTGCGAAACCGCCCGGCCCGGCCTGCGATCTGGCCCATTTCCGCCGATGTCAGCCGCCGGCGCCTGCGCCCGTCAAACTTCGACACACCGGCAAAGGCGACATGATCGACGTCGAGATTCAGGCCCATCCCCACAGCGTCGGTCGCGACGAGATAGTCGACCTCGCCAGACTGGTAGAGCGCGACCTGATTGTTGCGCGTGCGCGGGCTGAGCGCGCCCATGACGACCGCCGCCCCGCCACGCTGGCGCTTCATCAGTTCGGCAATGGCGTAGACTTCCTCAGCCGAGAAAGCGACGATGGCCGTGCGCTTGGGCAGCTTGGTGACCTTCATCGGCCCGGAATGAGTGAGCTGGGAAAACCGCTCGCGTCGTTCCGTGTCGACGTTGAGACCAAGCGCATTCAGCGCCGGCCGCATCGTGTCGGCGCCCAGAAGCAGCGTCTCGCCGGTGCCGCGCGCATGCAGGATGCGATGGGTGAAAACATGTCCCCGGTCCGGGTCGGCGGCGATCTGGATTTCGTCCACCGCCATGAAGGCGACCTCGAAGTTCAGTGGCATGGATTCCACCGTCGCAACGATATAGCGCGCCGTTTCGGGCCATATCCGCTCTTCCCCGGTCACCAGCGCCGCCGCAGCAGCCCCCTTGGCCGCAACAACCCGGTCATACACCTCCCGCGCCAGCAGTCGCAGCGGCAGGCCGATCATGCCGGACGTGTGCGCCAGCATCCGCTCGATGGCATAATGCGTCTTGCCGGTGTTTGTCGGGCCGAGCACGGCCTTCAGATTGCCCATGAAATGATCCAAGGCTTACAGGAGGAATTGCGCCGCTCTTGTTGCGCATGGGGACGCAAGGCGCAAGTGCGCAGCGCCCGAATGGCCGATCATGGCGCCGGCTTCAAAAACTTGCCGTGCCTCACTATCTCCTCGCAAACGGCTGAAAGGAGCGTTTCATGTCAGGGCAGCACGATTTCCATGGCCAGCGCTGGATATACGAACAGGGCAACAATCGCATCACGCTCGAAAACGCCTGGACCATGGGCGGCGCGTGTCAGGAACGTGTCACCGTCAATGACGAAATCGTCCATCACAGCCCGAACGCAATGTATTTTTCCCTCGGCTGGAAGCCCCTGCATGTCGACGAATGGCTGAGCCCGGACGGCGCGCAGACGATCTCGCTCGAAGTGCGCTCCGGCCTGTCGAGAGTCCACGCCCGCGTCCGCATTGATGGCGAAGTTCGCCCGTGGAGCGATTACTTCAACGGGCGCTGGACCGGCGCGCTGGGCCACTGGCCCGAGTGAACCGGCCCCTTTGAACTGGCCCCTTTGAACTGGCCCGAATGAGAAGCGGCGGCCCGCGAGACATGCGGAACCCTTCCGCGCCCTCTCCCGTTGTTCTGCCGGGGGCAATTCAGGGAGACACCCAATGTCCGACGCCAGAAAACCGCTCCATAACGACCCGCAGCGCGGCGACGAAGTGAGCCGACAGCGCGCCTATGGCGAAACGCCTGCGCTGAAAGACACCCCCCTCGCCGATCAGGACACCCCTCATCCGGGTTACCTGCGCGATCCCGCCTCACCGACCGCGCCCGACCGGGGCATGCTGCGGGATGACGGCCAGCCCATGCCAGACAGCGAGGGCGATCCCGCGCTCGACCGTCCGACCGACGCTGCGCTCGTGCCGACCGACCAGCGCTACCCGAACGCCCCGGAAACCGCCGGCGCCGATCACGGCCCACGACCGGCTTCGCCCGCACGCAGGCCCGCAGTTTCAAACACAAACGAGCTTTCCGACGCCTATTCCGTCCCCGACGTTGCGCCCGACGAGCAGAAACGCTGAGCCCCTTCCGCTTTCGCTGCAGCCGGAGTATGTGCGGCGGCCATGACCTTGCCCCAGCGCACCATCGAAGACGCCGCAGACGCCGACCTCCCGGCGATCCTCGCCATTTACAACGACGTGATCGCGACCTCCACAGCCGTCTTTTCCGAGGAGTCGGTGACGCTGGAGAACCGCGCCGACTGGTTCGCGGCGAGACGCGCCAGCGGCTTTCCGGTGCTGGTCTCGCGCGAGCCGTCCGGCGCGGTGGCGGGTTTTGCCTCCTATGGTGATTTTCGCAGCTGGCCGGGCTTTCGCTTCACCGTCGAACACTCGATCCATGTTCGCGCGGACCTGCGCGGCACGGGCGTCGGTGCGCCGCTGCTCGAAGCGCTTGAGGCCCATGCCCGCACGTCAGGAAAGGCGGCGATGGTTGCCGGCATCGACGCCGAAAACGTCGCCTCCATCCGCCTGCACGCGCGCGCCGGATTTGTCCGGGCCGGAACGCTGCCCGGCGTCGGCTACAAATTCGGGCGCTGGCTCGACCTGACCTTCATGGTCAAGTCACTCACTCCTCCAGCGGGGTGAATTTCAGCTTCGACACTTCCAGCGTCACCTTGCCGATCTTGTCGGTATCGGCCTGTATCTTCACCGGCAGGTAGGAACCGTTCGGCAGCGGCGCGAGCCACATGCGCAGCGGCCCGTCGACACCCGTCAGCGTGTCATTGTTGACTTCGCCCTTCTTGTACCCTGCCACGCGGTCCATGGTGATGTGGCACTCGACCGCCTCGCCGCGCCAGGCCTTGGTGCGCACCTGCGACATGCCGACATATTTCACCTGCAGGTGGGTGAGCTGGCGGCCATCGAAGATCTTCATCGTGTTGCCGCAGGCGTCCTCGGGCGTTCCAAAGCGCGGCTCCAGGCCGTAGGAGATCAGCGCCGAGATCGGATCGAGCGCTTCGAGCTTTTGTGGAGGCGCCGCCGGCGGCTCACCGAGATTGCCAAAGGCGGGACGCGCCGTCATCGCGACATCGGCGTCCCCGTAGACAAGCTCGACCCGCCGGTTCTTCTTCCCGTCATTGTTCTGCGAGACGTAGGAATAGGTCTGCAGCCGCTCCGGCGAGACATAGCCCGACGCGCCGAGGCGCATGTCATAGTCGACGAACACGTCAGCGAGGCCGGTCGTGCGCACCCGCGAGTTGATCTCGTAGGTTTCGTCCGCACGCAGCTTGACGTCAAAACTCGCCCGGCCGGTGATCGGGATGATGAACACCCAGGCACTGGCTTCGAGTTCGTATTCGAGCCGCATGCCCTTCCCTTCGGCAACATTGGCCAGCACGCCGCCCTTGGCCAGGCTGACATTGGTGAGCCCGCCAGTGCCGTCCTGCCCGATGGATGGGAGCGCAATGGTGAAGGCGGCGGCAAGCGCCGCAACGGCAATTTTTGCTTTACGCATGGACGTCTGGTCCTTGTCTTGTGTGTGCACCGCAATCTGCGGGCGTGCTTGTAACGACCCCGAACTGATATATGGCACGCTCCCAACTGCGGATGAATAGAATCGCCTGCGTGTTGCCACATTGTAAGGCGGGCGGCGGGCGCGAGCTTCGCACGCAACCCGCTTGACAAGGCGGCCCCCCTGCCCCTATCAACCGCGCTCCGAATTCTCCACGAACTGCGGCCCTTGCGGGCTGCCCGAAAAAAGAGTGAGCGAGACCCATGTCGCGCGTTTGTGAACTGACCGGCACCCGTCCCATCACCGGACACAAGGTGAGCCATTCGAACATCAAGACCCTTCGGCGCTTCCTGCCGAACCTGATGGATGTGCGCCTGCGTTCGGAAACCCTCGGCGAGACTTTCAAGCTGAAGATCGCTGCCAAGGCCCTGCGCACGGTGGACAAGCTCGGCGGTCTGGACGAATTCCTCGCCAAGGCCAAGGAAGAAAATCTTTCGTCCGCCGCGCAGAAGATCAAGCGCGAAATTGCCAAGCGCAACGCCGCAGCCTGATCCCTCGGCCGGTTGACGCTGTTGCTGATGGGCCGGCCTTCTGGCCATCATGCTGATACTTTTCAATAAGCCGTTTGATGTGCTGTCCCAGTTTACCGACCGGGGCAGCGCGGGCACGTCCCGCAAGACGCTCTCCGATTTCATCCCCGTTCCCGGCGTTTACCCCGCAGGCCGTCTCGACCGCGACAGTGAGGGGCTGCTGCTCCTGACCGATGACGGTCGCCTGCAGGCCCGGCTCAGCCATCCGAAGCACCAGACCCCCAAGACCTATTTCGCGCAGGTCGAGGGCGACCCTGCCGACGACGACCTCGCCCCCTTGCGGGCCGGTATCACGCTGAATGACGGACCGTGCGCGCCGGCGGATGCCCGGCTCATGCCCGAACCCGCTTTCCTCTGGCCGCGCACCCCGCCCGTTCGCTACCGCAAGTCCGTTCCTGACCGCTGGATCGCCCTCACCATCACCGAAGGCCGCAACCGGCAGGTGCGCCGCATGACCGCCGCCATCGGCCTGCCGACCCTGCGCCTGATCCGCTACAGCGTCGGCGACTGGACGATTGACGGGCTTTCAGTTGGCGAATGGCGCGAGGCCAAGCCCCGATGAATCAAGGCCCCGCTGAGTCAAGGCCCCGCCGAGGCCAAGCCCGCTTTAAGTCAGCACCGGCCAGCCTGCCCTAGCCCTTTGGCCCGAGCTTGCCCTGCGTGGCCGGGTCCGCCGTCTTCGGCTTGAACCGGCAAAGCTCCGACACCGGGCACATCCAGCATTTCGGCTTGCGCGCCACGCACACATACCGCCCGTGCAGGATCAGCCAGTGGTGCGCGCCCCGGCGATAGGGCGCGGGCGTCACCGCCTCCAGCCCCGCCTCGACATGGTCCGGCGTCTTGCCCGGCGCCAGACCGGTCCGGTTGCACACCCTGAAGATGTGGGTATCGACCGCGAACGTCTCCTGCCCGAACGCCTCGTTCAGCACGACATTTGCCGTCTTGCGCCCGACGCCCGGCAGCGTCGTCAGCGCGTCCCGGTCTGCCGGAACCTCCCCGCCATAAGCATCGATCAGGCGCTGCGACAACGCGATCACATTCTTCGCCTTGTTGCGCCAAAGCCCGATGGTGCGGATATGCTCGGCCACCCCGGCCTCACCGAGCGCCAGCATCCTTTCCGGTGTGTCAGCCACCGCAAACAGCTTCCGCGTCGCCTTGTTCACCCCGACATCGGTCGCCTGCGCCGACAGCGCCACCGCAACAAGCAGCGTGTAGGCGTCGGTATATTCCAGCTCGGTGCGCGGTTCCGGCATCGCCGCACAGAGGGTTGCAAAGAATGCCTCGGCCTTCGCCTTCGGGAAGCGGCGGGGCGGAGCGGATTTGCGGCGGGGCGTCGGGGATGTTGTGCTCATGACGCCCGATTACCCCTGACAAACCCTTCGCGCCACCCGAATCCCGCCTTCACAACACCGGTTCGTGCGCTAGTTTGCCATCCATGCCGCCAACGACCGATCCCATCTTCATGGACGCAAGCCTTGCGCCGAACCGTTCGCTCAGCGACCGCTCCCTGATGCTGTTCATGGGCCTGATGTTTGCCGCCAGCCTGCTGTCGAGCGCCTACTTCATCCGCGTCGACGCCCTGCCAGTGCTCGCCTTCTTCGGTCTCGACCTGGCGATCCTGCTCGCAGCGCTCCTGGTTTCGCGCCGCAAGTCCCGCCAGGTCACCCGCGTCCGCGTCACCACGACGCAGATAACCCTGCTCCACACCGATGGCCGCGGCCGCCAGAAGATGGCGACTCTGCCGACGGCTTTCACTCGCGTCGAACTGAACGAGCCGGTCGGCCCGGCCGACTGGCTGACCCTCGCCGTGTCCGGCACCCGCTACATTGTCGGCCGCTTCCTCACCCCGGATGAGCGCGTCGATTTCGCAGCCGCCCTTCGCGCCGCCATCCGCACCGCTCGCGCCTCTGCCGGCACGGGCACGGCCGTCTGAACAGCCCCCCTCAAGAATCGGGTGGCAAGGGCGCACGCACCACGCCATCCTGCGCCGCATGACAGACACCGCTTCCATCTCACTCACCGAACGCGCCGCCGCCTATGAGCGCATGGCCCACGCGCTGGCCTTCCTTGGCGACACTTGGCGCGAACGGCCAGACCTCGCCACCTGCGCACAGGCTGTCGGCCTCAGCCCGAGCCATTTCCAGCGCGAGTTCACCCGCTGGGCCGGTATCAGCCCGAAGCAATATCAGGGCGCCCTCGCCCATGCCGCGGCGGGCGCCGCCCTGCGCAGCGGGGCCAGCGT
>JBGSUF010000047.1:0-8901 GCA_041736285.1 Hyphomonadaceae bacterium
CGGCGATCGCCGCCGCCTCCGCGCGCGGGCGCATTGACGCTGCCGAGGAAAAGCGCCTCAGCCAGGCCCTGATCGAAGTGCCGCGCCTGATCGGCGAAGCGCTGGAAATCGACGACGCCGTCGCCGCCATGGCCCGCGAACTCTCCAAGGCGCGCGACATCATCTATCTCGGGCGCGGCGTGCATTACCCGCTGGCGCTGGAAGGCGCGCTGAAGCTCAAGGAAATCTCCTACATTCACGCCGAGGGCTATGCCTCCGGTGAGCTCAAGCACGGCCCCATCGCCCTCATCAGCGAGGAGACGCCGGTGGTCTTCGTCGCGCCCGATGACGCCCTGTTCGAGAAAAGCCTGTCCAATCTTCAGGAAGTCGCCGCGCGCCATGGCCCGGTTCTACTGATCTCGAACGCCGAGGGCATTCGCAAGGCCGGGAAGGCCCCCGCCATGACCCTTCTGATGCCCGATTGTGACCCGTTCATCGCCCCGATCGTCTATTCGGTGCCGATCCAGCTCCTCGCCTACCATGTGGCGGTGGAGAAGGGCACAGACGTCGACCAGCCGCGCAACCTGGCCAAGTCGGTCACGGTCGAATAGTTCCCCGTCTGCCAGTCCCTCTCTACCAGTCCCTCTCTACCAGTCCCCGGCGGCTCAACACAGTGTTTAGCCTCCGGGGATGCACAGCCGCCATCGGCCTGCTAAGTCAGCACACAAACAAGATCACGGCTGGCGCGCGGGAACGGACATGCAGACACTGACGCATCTGGAAAGGCTGGAGGCCGAGAGCATCCACATCCTGCGCGAGGTTGCAGCGACCGCGCAGAACCCGGTGATGATGTATTCCATCGGCAAGGACAGCTCCGTCATGCTGCATCTTGCCCGCAAGGCCTTCTTTCCCGGCCCGCTCCCCTTCCCGCTGCTTCACATCGACACGCTGTGGAAGTTCCGCGAAATGATCGCCTTCCGGGACGCGGTCGCCGCTTCGCCGGGCATACGCCTGCTCGTGCACACCAATCAGGAGGGCGTCGCCGCGGGCGTGAACCCGTTCGCCTCCGGGTCCTCGGTCCACACCGACGTGATGAAGACGCAGGCGCTGAAACAGGCGCTCGACCTCCACAGATTTGACGTGGCTATTGGCGGCGCGCGGCGCGACGAGGAGAAATCCCGCGCCAAGGAGCGCGTCTTCTCCTTCCGCACCGCCCAGCACCGATGGGATCCCAAGGCCCAGCGACCCGAACTCTGGTCGCTCTACAACACACGCATCCGCCCCGGCGAAACCATCCGCGCGTTCCCGATCTCCAACTGGACCGAGCTCGACATCTGGCAATACATCTACCAGGAGGGCATTGACCTCGTGCCGCTGTATTTCGCCGCTGACCGGCCTGTCGTCGCGCGCGGCGGCCAGTGGCTGATGGTGGACGATGACCGGATGCCGCTGGAACCGGGCGAGACGCCGCAAATGCGCCGTGTCCGGTTTCGCACGCTTGGCTGCTACCCGCTGACCGCCGCGCTCGAATCGCCCGCTGGAAGCGTTGCAGACATCATCGAGGAAATGCTCATCACCACCACGTCCGAGCGCCAGGGTCGGCTGATCGACAGTGACGCGCCGGCCTCGATGGAGATGAAAAAGCAGGAGGGATATTTCTGATGGCCGCCTATCCCGCCCCCGAAAATGCCCGGCTGGAGCGTTTCCTGAATGAACAGCTTCACAAGTCGCTGCTGCGCTTCATCACCTGCGGGTCGGTTGATGACGGCAAATCAACGCTGATCGGCCGCCTTCTGTTTGAATCGAAGATGATCTTCGACGACCAGCTCGCCACGCTGAAATCGGAATCGCGCCGTTATGGCACGCAGGGCGATGACATCGACTACGCGCTTCTCGTCGACGGTCTCGCCGCCGAGCGCGAACAGGGCATCACCATTGATGTCGCCTATCGCTTCTTCTCCACGTCGGCGCGCAAATACATCGTCGCCGACACGCCCGGCCATGAGCAATACACACGCAACATGGCAACGGGCGCGTCGACGGCCGACCTCGCCGTCGTGATGATCGACGCGCGCAAGGGCGTCCTCACCCAGACCCGCCGACACAGCTTCATCGTGTCCCTGCTCGGCATTCGCCACATCGTCTTGTGCGTCAACAAGATGGACCTTGTCGGCCATGACGAGGCCACCTTTCGCCGCATCGTCGCTGACTATGCCGAATTCGCCGCCGACCTCGGCTTTGCGTCCGTCGAAGCCATTCCGGTCTCGGCGCTCCGGGGAGACAATGTCACCGCGCCGAGCGACAGGATGCCATGGTATTCCGGGCCGGCCCTCCTGCCCTATCTCGACACGGTCGACGCCGCCCGCGCGACCGACGCAGCGCCCTTCCGCTTCCCCGTCCAGCTCGTTTCACGCCCCGACCACGCCTTCCGGGGCTTTGCAGGACAGATCACATCCGGCTCCATCCGCCCCGGCGCGGCCGTTCGTGTCCTTCCCTCCGGTCGCCAGTCGGCCATCCATCGCATCGTTACCATGGACGGCGACCTTGACGAGGCCGTCTCGGGCCAGTCCGTCACACTGACCTTGCGTGATGAGGTCGATGTCTCTCGCGGCGACATGATCGTCGAGGACCGCGCCCCGGCCGAAGTCTCCGACCAGTTCCAGGCCACCCTCGTCTGGATGTCCGAGCAGCCCATGCTCCCTGGCCGCGCCTATGCGATGAAGCTCGGCACGCGCGAATGCCAGGTCCAGGTCACCGAGCCGAAATACCGGATCGACGTCAACACGCGCGCCCATGAGGCCGCCCGCACACTTGCGCTGAACGAGATCGGCGTCTGCAACATCAGCCTTGATCGCATGGTCGCCTTCGATCCTTACCGGGACATCGCGGCGACCGGCGGTTTCATCATGATCGACCGTCTCACCAACGAGACTGTCGGCCTCGGCCTGATTGATTTTGCCCTCCGCCGCGCCTCCAACATCCACCGCCAGGCGCTCGATGTGGACAAGGCCGCCCGGGCCGGCCTCAAGGCCCAGAAGCCGGTCATCCTCTGGTTCACCGGCCTGTCGGGCTCTGGCAAGTCGACCATCGCCAACATCGTCGAAAGACGCCTGACCGCGATGGGCAAGCACACCTACACGCTCGACGGCGACAATGTCCGCCATGGCCTGAACCGCGATCTTGGCTTTACCGACGCTGATCGGGTGGAAAACATCCGCCGTGTAGGCGAGGTTGCGCGCCTGATGCTCGACGCCGGGCTGATCGTGCTTGTGTCCTTCATTTCCCCTTTCCGGGCCGAGCGGCGGATGGCCCGCGCCATGGTGGAGGATGGCGAGTTCTGGGAAATCCACGTCGACACGCCGCTTGCGATTGCCGAGGCGCGCGACGTCAAGGGTCTCTACAAGAAGGCCCGCGCCGGGAAGCTGCGCAACTTCACCGGAATCGACAGCCCCTACGAGCCGCCCCGCGATCCTGAAATCCGGCTCGATACCGTCAGCCTGTCACCCGACGCCGCCGCCGATCTCATCATCGCGCGACTGACGCACGCCGGCCTCATCGAAGAGGCCTGAAACCCCGCGCCGAACCCCTACGTCCCACACTCGATGTGAGAGGTCGTGAGACGTCATTTCATCGTTTTCGGCCGCCGGAAACCCGTTCTCACAAGTCTTCGGTTCGGCCCGCTGCCTTGAGGGCGTTGACCACTTCCTTGACCGATTGTGCCCGTGCCCGCGGCATGACGAGGATGGCCTTGCCCGTGTCGATCACCACCATGTCCTCGCAGCCGACCAGCGCCACCGGCCGGCCGCCCTCGGCGCGCACATAGCAGCCCGCGCTGTCGACGTTCAGCACATCGCCGACCATCACATTGCCCCGTTCATCCCCCCCGGACCGCTCCCAGAGCGACTGGAACGAGCCAAGGTCCGACCAGTCCATGTCCACCGCCACCACCCTGCCGCGGTCGGTGCCCTGCATCACTGCATAATCGATGGAATCAGAGCGTGTCGCGGCCCAGGCGTCCGCATCGGGTGCCAGGTCGCCATTAGACGCCCGCGCCGCTCCCGCCAATGACGCCCGCACGCCCTCCAGCATCGCCGGATCGAGCCGCCCAAGCTCGGCAATGAATGTCCCGGCGTGGAACAGGAAAATTCCGGCATTCCAGTCAAACCCGCCATTGGCGAGCATGCTTTCGGCGAGTTCGCGCGGCGGTTTTTCAACGAATCGCGCGATTTCAAAGCCATCACCCACCGGCTCGCCCCGCTCGATATAGCCATATCCCGTCTCGGGATGGGACGGCCTGATCCCGAATGCGACCAGCCGCCCCGTCTGCGCGTGCCCGGCCGCACGCGATACCGCGTCGCGGAAAGCGGCAACATTGCCGATATGATGGTCTGACGGCAGGATGAGCAGGCAGGCATCCGGATCGGTTTCGCATGCCATCAGGCAGGCCAGCGCCGCGGCGGGCGCCGTGTTGCGGCCTTCGGGCTCACAGATCACGCGACCGTCGCCATGGCCCAGCCGGTCCAGCGTCTCCCGGCTCAGCGCCGCATGGTCATCGCCGCAGATGATCCAGGCCGGGTCGAGCACGATGCCGGCAATCCCCGAAACCCGGCCGAGCGTCTCCGCCAGCATCGTGTCAGCGCCGGTCAGCCGGTGATACTGTTTGGGCCGCTCAAGCGTCGAAAGCGGCCAGAGCCGTGAGCCCGCCCCGCCTGACAGGATCACCGGTATCACGCGGGTTTGTGCCATTTTTTGTCCCTCATTCATGCCCTGCGGCGCACACCGCCGCCTCAACTCAAGGAATATGTCGCCTTTAAGCAAAGGCGCCGGAAAATCGGAAGCCGTTTTACACCCGGCCATTTCATCAATGCAGCGAGTATGCCAAGGATGCCCTCCGAAACGGTGAATGGCCAGCAAGGCAGGTTTTCTGCGTTCTTGGTGCGGGGACAATCGCTCTGCTGGAGCGCTGCCGGGGGCGGCGACCGGCGGACAGACGGAAAAGGTGAAACCATGTCCAAGGTTCTGGTCACCGGCGGCGCCGGCTATATCGGTTCACACACCTGCGTTGAACTGGCGGCGGCCGGCCACGAGCTTGTTGTTGTTGACAATTTCATCAACAGCCATCCCGCTGCGCTGGACCGTGTTCGCGCCATCACCGGCACCGGGCTTGTCGCCTGCGGGGCAGACATCCGCGACACGGCAGCGCTTGAGGACATCATGCGCCGCCACGGCGTGACGTCCGTCATCCATTTTGCGGGCCTCAAGGCCGTCGGCGAGTCCGTCCAGAAGCCGCTCGAATACTACTCAGCCAACGTGATCGGCACCCATTCTCTGCTCACCGCCATGCTGGCGAGCGGTGCGCGCAACATCATCTTTTCCTCCTCCGCGACCGTCTATGGCGACCCCGCCTATCTCCCGCTTGATGAAGCCCATCCGCTCTCGGCGACAAACCCCTATGGCCGCACAAAGCTCCATATCGAGGAGATGCTGCGCGACCTCGTCGCGTCCGGTGCCAATGCCCGCTACGGAATCCTGCGCTATTTCAATCCCGTCGGCGCGCACGAAAGCGGCCAGATCGGCGAGGATCCGCAAGGCATCCCGAACAATCTCATGCCCTTCATCGCTCAGGTCGCCGTCGGACGCCGCGAGCGCCTTTCGGTCTACGGGGCCGACTACGACACGCCAGACGGCACGGGCGTGCGTGATTACATCCACGTCGTCGACCTGGCCCGTGCCCATGTCCGCGCGCTGGAGCGCGTCGAGGAGACGGGCGAAAGCCTGACGGTCAATCTCGGGACGGGACAGGGCTATTCCGTGCTCGACGTGATCGGTGCGTTTTCCCGCGCCAGCAACAAGGCGATCCCTTACGACATCGTGGACCGGCGGCCCGGCGACATCGCGTCCAGCTACGCCGACCCCAGCCACGCCGCCGAAATCCTGAACTGGACCGCTGAGCGGGGCATTGAAGAGATGTGCCGCGACCATTGGCGCTGGCAGTCTGGCAATCCGCAGGGTTATTCCGGAGAGGGAAGCTGAACCGCCCTCAGAACTGGAAATAGACGAAAGGCGCTGCTTCAAGCGGGTAAAGCGCCAGTATCGCCGCCACCAGCACGCCCAGCCCGATCCAGTAAAGGAGCGGATCGCGCAGCGGTTTCAGTCGCCGCGCCTTGCGTCCGACAAGCGCATCCAGCGCGACGATCCCGGCCACGGCGAATATGCCGGGCGTGATGCCCATCGTCCCGCCGCCCCGCAGCCCGGTGAAGGCCCACCAAACCTCCAGCACATCGCCAAAGCTTTCGGCCCGGAACGGCACCCAGGTCAGCAACACGAAAACCTGCGTCAGGATCAGGCCCAGCGCCCAGCCGAGCGGCCTGCGGAACAGCCGGTTGACGATCAGCCCCGCCCCGTGCATCGCCCCCCAGACCACGAAGGTCCACGCCGCCCCATGCCACAACCCCCCAAGCACCATGGTCGCCATGAGGTTGCGCGAAGTCTTCATCGCGCCGCCGCGATTGCCCCCGAGCGGTATATACAGATAGTCGCGAAGCCAGCTTGAAAGGCTGATATGCCAGCGTCGCCAGAAGTCCTGCAGCGAAATGGCCGAATACGGGTAATCGAAATTCTTCGGGATATAATAGCCGAACCAGCGCGCCACCCCGATCGCCATCAGGCTGTATCCGGCAAAGTCAAAATAGATCAGCGCCCCGAACGCCATCGTCGCCCCGATCAGCGCCAGGCTCGTCGCTTCGCTGACGGCTGAATCTCCAACGATCCGCGCATCGCCGAAAATCGGATCGACGAACGGGGCCAGATGGTCTGCAATGCCCGCTTTGTAGACCAGCCCCAGCAGAAACGCCCGCGCGCCCGACGCCAAAAGCGCGCCCGTCAGCCGCCTGTCGCGCTCCATCTGCGGGAAGAAGCTGGCCGCCCGCACGATGGGACCAGCGACAAGCTGGGGGAAAAAGGCGATGTAGAGCGCAACCCGGCGCAGCCTCTGCTCGGCCGGCAATTGGCCTCGCGCGACATCGACAATGTAGGAAATCGCCTGAAAGACATAAAAGCTGATCCCCATCGGCAGGATGATGTTCAGGAGCGGCCAGCCCGCTTCGATGCCGAACGCCGCCAGCGCCGCCCGCGCGCTCTCCGCAAAGAAGCCGGCGTATTTGAACGCCGCAAGGACAAGAAGATTGCCGCCAATGCCCGCAATGAGGATGCGCCGCCTCACCCTGTCGCCCGCCGGTCGCTGCGCGGCGAGCTTTGCGGTCAGCCAGCTCAGCACCACGACCAGCCCAAGCAGGCCAAGCAGCTTCCAGTTCCACCAACCATAGAAAACCAGACTTGCGACCAGCAGCACGCCGAGGCGCACCTCCCGCCCGCGCAGCAGCCAGTGGGCCGCAAACACGACAGCAAGGAAGGCAAAGAAGATGGCGTCGGTGAAAATCATGGCAGGGCGGCGTCCAGTCGCCCCGCCAGCCAGTCTGTAAAGGTGTCCGCCCCTTCACGCATGAGATGGCGCGCATCATACCAGACCGGCCCGTCCAGCGCCGACAAAAGCGCCGGATCGCCGGGCGCAATGCACGGCAGGTCGGCAAAGACGGTCTCGCACAGCCCGGCAATATAAGCCCGCTTGTCCGGTTCGATCACTGGCGGGAAATACACCCCGACCTCCCCTCCGGCCGCCTTCACCATCGCAAACTGACGCGCGCGCTCGGCGCTGGCCCAGCCCGGCGGCGCGCCTTCGAACGGTGCCGGGCGATCTGCAAGGCCCGCTGCGCGGCGTGCTGCATCCACATCCTCGCGCGGCGCATCCTGCGGGTCATAGGACGGACGCACTTCGGCCGGTCGGCGCGCGCTTGAGGCGTAAAGCAGCCCGATATTGAGCGCGTCCATGCCGCCATGCGCCAGCGTCAGCCCCGCCGATTGCACACAGGCCGCCATCCCCGCACACGCGCCAGCGGCCAGTGACTGAAGGGCCCGGAAGGTCTGCACCGGCGCAAACTGATTGATGGCGCGGTCGGAAAACTTCGCAACCTGAAAGACATAGACCGGGTCAGCGTCGAATTCCGGAGCGATCTCGAAGAAGACAATGGCCGGCGCGCGCGGCGCACGGTCCAGCAGCCTGCGCAGGTGCTCGGTCCGCTCCTGCAGCGAGGCCCCTTCAAGCGACAGATTGACCGCGAGCATGTCGCGCCCCGCGCCTTTCAGCGCCGCCGTCAGCCGCCTGTCATCGAGAGCGTTGCGCGAGTAGCTGGCACCAATGAAGGCAACCACCGGCGCCGGGTCAGCGTCCATGCGCGCGATGGCATCGGCGAGAAATCCGTCATACGGGCTCCTGCGCTCCAGCCCGGCTTCAGCGGCAAAGAAGCGGATCACCCCCGCCGCCAGCACAATGGTGAGCGAAAACACGATCAGGTGCCTCACCCGCACGCCCGTCCGCGACAACCGCAGAACGTGCGCGAGCAAAAGTGCCGCCGCCATGACGATGAGGACCAGGAAATTCACGCCGTTTTCGCCCCATATTCGGAAACACCGATAACACCACCAAGGCGTTAAGGCCGTCCTACATGAGAAAAACGTTCAAACGCTGTCACTTTGGTGTGACATCCCCATAAACGACGAAAGACGGGTTGTCGTAGCCGCGATCCGCCTTGCCATAGGCCAGCCGCAGGCCCGTCTCCGCATCCACGACAATGGCCCCCGCAGCCTCGGCAACGGCCTGACCGGCGGCGGTGTCCCATTCCATCGTTCGCCCGAAGCGCGGATAGATGTCAGCCTCGCCCACGGCGATCTTGCAGAATTTCAGCGACGACCCCGCCGAAACAATATCCACCACCCCATGACCGGCAAGGAAGGCGTCCGTTTCGGCCGTCCGGTGGGAGCGCGACGCCACCGCCGTCAACCCGCCCGCCGGGCGCTGGCGTATGC
>JBGSUF010000041.1:0-2837 GCA_041736285.1 Hyphomonadaceae bacterium
CGATTGCCGGCGGCCTGCGCAAGCCTGTCCTGCCGCAGACGGACGGGCAGGCCCATTACATCGACGTGCTGAATGCCGGGGCCGGGCTGATCTTCGGCATCGGACCGGCCGGGACCGGCAAGACATTCCTGGCCGTGGCGGCGGGTGTCAGCGAATTGCTGTTGCGGCGCTGCGAACGGCTGATCGTCACGCGCCCGGCAGTGGAGGCGGGGGAGAAACTCGGCTTTCTGCCCGGCACGCTGGAGGAAAAGGTTGACCCCTACATGCTGCCGATCTGGGATGCGCTGCGCGACCTGATCGGCCAGGACGATCTGGAAAAGCGCATGGGGCGCGGCGAGATCGAGGTTGCGCCGCTCGCCTTCATGCGGGGCCGGACGCTGAAAAACGCGTTTGTCATCATTGATGAAGCGCAGAACGCCACGATCGGGCAGATGAAGATGCTGCTGACGCGGCTTGGCCGGAATGCGCGCATGGTGGTGACGGGTGATCCGAGCCAGGTCGACCTGCCGGGCCATCAGCCGTCCGGCCTTGCCCATGCGCTGCAGATTCTGGACGGCGTGCCGGGCATTGAGCAGGTCCGCCTGACCGGCAAGGATGTGGTGCGTCACGAACTCGTCAGCCGGATCATTGATGCCTATGCCAGCCGGGGGGAGATATGATGGAGGGCGGCGGCTTCATGCTGGACCTTCGTGTCGACACCGAGGACTGGGGCGGGGAAGAATTATGGCTTGAGCGGTTCGAAGCGTTTGCTGCGGCAACGGCTGAGCGGCTCGGCGTGTCGGGGCGCGGCCTGTCGGGCATGGCCGACATTCTGCTCACCGGGGATGCGCAAATGCACGCGCTCAACCTGCGCTGGCGCGCCAGGGACAAGCCGACCGATGTGCTGTCGTTTCCGGCCGAGCCGGAGGATGCACCGTTTCTCGGCGACATTGCCATCGGCTTTGGCGTCGCCTCGCGCGATGCCGCCGCACTTGGCCGGCCGCTGCACGGGCATGTCGGGCATCTTCTCGTGCATGGCCTGCTCCACCTGCTGGGTCACGACCATGAGGACGAAGCCGAGGCGATGATAATGGAAGGCCTTGAGCGGGAAATCCTTGCAAGCATGGGGTTGCCTGACCCATATTCACTCGACTCGTGGGGCGATCCTGCCCCGGCCGAAAAAGCTCGGAACGATGCCCTCAGACATGAAGAGTGAAGACGCCCCTCCCGACCGACAGAAACGTCGGGGCTTCGGGGCAA
Source organism: Hyphomonadaceae bacterium (assembly GCA_041736285.1). Taxonomy (GTDB): domain Bacteria; phylum Pseudomonadota; class Alphaproteobacteria; order Caulobacterales; family Hyphomonadaceae; genus JBGSUF01. Next base: position 1,240 of record JBGSUF010000041.1, read on the forward strand.
AGCTGTTTGGTCGCGGTGGAGCCGCGAACGGCGAACGCGTCGTCAGCAGCCAGACCGTGGCTGAAGCGGCGGCGGAGACCAGTCGCAACGACATGCGCCTGCGCCTCCACGAATTCGAGACGATGCGCGTCGGCGATGTGATGGTGCCGCGCGCCGAGGTCGCGGCCGTCGAAATGTCGACATCGCTGCGCGAACTCATCCGGGAATTTGCCGAGAACACCGTCTCGCGCATGCCGGTCTACGTCGAAACGCTCGACAACCCGGTGGGCTTTATCCACCTCAAGGACATCATTGCGGAGATCGCGCAGGGCAACACCGATCCCGACACCCTCCCGATCGAGCGGCTGAAGCGCGAACTTCTCTACGTGCCGCCGTCGATGCGGCTGGCCGACCTGCTCGTGAAGATGCAGACCAGCCGCAACCATATCGCGCTGGTCATCGACGAATACGGCGGAACCGACGGCCTCGTGACACTCGAAGATCTCGTCGAACAGATTGTCGGCGAAATCGAGGACGAGCACGACGAGGAGGAAGGGCCGCTTTTCCAGTTGCGCGGCCGCGGCATCTGGGACGCCGATGCGCGTGCCAATATCGAGATCTTCGAGGCGGCCAGCGGGCTGGACCTGTCGATCCCGCAACTGGCGGACGAGATCGAGACGCTCGGCGGTCTTGCCTTCGCACTGGCCGGAAGGGTTCCCCAGAGAGGCGAATTGATCAAACATCCCGCCGGTGGTGTGGATTTCGAGATCGTCGAAGCTGACGCGCGCAGGATACGCCGCATGCGGGTACGGACATCGGCGGCCAAGCCCCGCGTGACGACGCCGGATGCGGTTACGTCCGATACGGTTACGCCCGATAAAATAGCGCCTGAAATCAGGGCAACGGAAAAGGCAAAAGGCTCAGAATGAGTGACATTGGACTGCAAAGGCCGCGCAGGCTCAAGGGCTCGGGCGCGCTCGGGCCGGTGCGCGATGCGATTGCCGGGCTCGCAGGCTGGCCGGCGTTGTTCGTCGCGGCGGTGCTTGGCGCTGTCGGCAACCTTGCCTATGCGCCCTTCCACCTCGTCCCGGCACTGGCGGTCAGCCTGATCGGGCTGGTCTGGATGATTGACGGCGCGCGGCGCAAACCGCGCTGGGGCCGGGTCATCTTCGTGCGGGTGCTGGCCTTCGGCTTCGGGCACTTCCTTGCCGGGACGCACTGGATTGCCAATGCCTTCGGACAGGTCGAGGGCGCGATCGCGTTTGTCTGGCTGCCAATCATCGTGCTGCCGCTTCTGCTGGCGGCGGTGTGGGCGGTCGCGATGACGATGGCGGGCGCGTTCTGGTCGTCTTCGCCATCGCGTGTGTTTATCTTCGCGCTGTTTTTCGGTCTGGCGGAATGGGTGCGCGGCACGCTGTTCGGCGGCTTTCCGTGGAACCTTGCCGCCACGGCCTGGACGCCCGGCCTGCCAATGTCACAGGCTGCAAGCCTTGGCGGCGTCTACTGGCTGACGGCGCTGACCGTGCTGGTACTCGCATCGCCGGCCGCGTTGACTGATGACCGTGAGAAGGGCGGGCTGGCGGGCCGCGCGTTTCCGGCGCTGATGGCGGCGGTGCTGG
>JBGSUF010000057.1:0-5819 GCA_041736285.1 Hyphomonadaceae bacterium
ATCACGATGGAGGAGATCGCAATGCCGGGCTCGACGAAGGGCAGCGGCATGCCCATCACGCCGAGCGCGCCGCCCACCGCCATCACCAGCGGAAACACAACCGGCAGAAGCCAGATGGCGGGCCGCCCCAGAAACGCCCCCCATATCCCCACCGCCACCATCGCCGCCACATGGTCCAGCCCTCCAACCGGGTGCAGGAAGCCAGAGGTAAACCCCCCGCCAAACCCCGCCGCGTCCGAATGCGCAAACGCCGGCAGGGCCAGCCCCGCGACTGCCGCCGCGACCACACTCCCACGGGCCAGATGTCTCCGCATTCGCTTACGCCTCCTGTTTTGTCGCGCCGCCATATTTCTCGATCATCTCCCGCGTTTGGACGATGTATCTATGGGTTGGCAGGAGCTTCGCCTCAAACAGCGGCAGGATCGCCCGCCATTGCGCGAGTGCGGCGTCCACCTCGCCCATCTCCGCCCCGATCTTCGCCGCCAGCCAGCGAGTGGCGAGCACACTGGGATCGTTCGCGCCACTCACGCGCTCCATCACGGGCAAGAGGGCCTGCACCTTGGCGAGCGCACCCTCCGCATCGCCGGTCTTCGACAGGAGCTGCGCTTCGAGGTCACGGGTGGCGAGCACACTCGGATGCTCCGCGCCCTGCACGCGCTCCCGAACAGGAAGGAGGGCCTGCACCTTGGCGAGCGCGCCCGCCGCATCGCCGGTCTCCGACAGGAGACGCGCTTCGAGTTGACGGGTGGCGAGCGTATTCGGGTGCTCCGCGCCCTGCACGCGCTCCCGAACAGGAAGGAGGGCCTGCACCTTGGCGAGCGCGCCCTCCGCATCGCCGACTAAACCTTGAAGAGAAGCATCGAGATAGCGAGCTCCAAGCAGTGTTGGGTCTGGCGCGTCGCGTTGATTTTGCAGGATCTTCAACCTGCCCGCCGCTTCCTGCCACGCTTTGAGGGGATTATCCGAATACTGGAGGGAGTATTCGACAACTACCAGTGCTGCCGCGTCAACATCGGCCTCTTGCAGATTTTCCATATCAGCAAATGGCCAGAATTTCTTCAGGACGGTTCCCGTGATCCTGACTGAATTCAGCGCGGTCAGGCGAGCAAGTTGCTGAAGTCCCGCTTCTGGCAGTGTCGTCGGCACCTCGGCTGTGAGGCCCCGCGCCTTTGCAAGGTCAAAGATACGGGCGCGGAAGACTGGATCATCGAGCTGAATTTCCAGTTTCTCCAGACTTGCGGTCGTGTCATCAGAAATTGGCAATCCGAGCAGCACCCCCAGCAATGCCTGTTCTTCGGGGCTTTCATTCGTTGGAGGGTTGTCGCGACCGGCCCTTTCGGCCTCACGCAGGCGTTTGAATTTCTCTACGGTTTCATCAACCGCTTTTGCGCAGATTTCGATGACTTCGAGCATGCCGCGTATGCTGGCCTCGACAAGCTCGCCTGCGGCTTGTGCTGTGGGACCGCCAAGTTCCCTCGCGTTTTTCGCGACATTCATCAGAACCCTCGCGCCCTGACGCAATGTGCGTCCTGCCTGCGACAACAGGGACAGCATGGGTCGCTTCTGCCGTATCTCCACCTGCACCAGACTTGCTTTCACCCGCGTGTCATTGATTGCGCGTATCAGGTCGTTGCGGCTCGCGGCGTCTGTAAGCTTTGCCGCGCTTTCTTTCAGCGCGTCAGCCTGCACGATGACATCTTGTGCAGCTCGGTCTATTTTTGGCAGGTCACTGTCTGAATCTCTCAGCGTGAGGGGCTGTTCCTGCTGGATCGGCTGCGGCAGCGTTTGTTGCGTCGCGTTCTCGTAGAACGAGATCGCCGTCACACAACTCGCCAGCAGGCTTTTGAGCGCCCGGTCGAGGTTGCCGTCACGGTCGGGCGGCGGCGGGCCGTTGCCTTGCGGCGGCGGGAATTCGTCACTGACGCTGCGCGCGGGGAGGAAGTCCCGCCGCCAGGTCGGTATTCGCTTGCGCGCATAATCGAGCGCGTCGACAGCCCCCCTTACGGTTCCGGCCTGCAGGACTGTCAGCGCCTCGCACATCTGAGAAACTTCCCGGGTGGGAAATTCTTCGGGCAGGGCATTGTCCTGTTTCAGCCAATCACGCAGCTTATCGGCGTCGGCAGCCACGGCCCTCAATTCCTGAAGGAACTGGCCCTCCGGTGCATCCTGATTTTTCATGCTTCACCGTCCAGCCGACTCGGGAGCAGGCAGCATGTCACAGAGCTCAACCCGGTCAAGCGAGCGCTCGCCTGCCGCCTTTACGACCCCTCCAGGTCCGGGACGCCGACAACGTGGAAGCCGGCGTCGACGTGGATGACCTCGCCCGCGATCGACAGGCCGATGGGGGAGAGCAGGTAGAGCGCGCACCCCGCCACGCCCTCCATCCTGGTGTCTTCCTTCAGCAGCGACCATTCCCGCCCGGTGCTCATCAGGCCCTTGCCGCCCTTGATGCCGGCCATGGCGAGCGTGCGCATCGGCCCGGCCGAGATCGCGTTGACGCGGATGCCCTTCGGCCCGAGATCGCGCGCGGCATAGCGCATCGCCGCCTCCAGCCCCGCCTTGGCGACGCCCATCACGTTGTAGGACGGCACGGTACGTTCCGCGCCGAGATAGGTCAGCGTCACCATCGCCCCGCCATCCGGCATGATTGCGCTGGCGCGGCGGGCGGCATCGACAAAGCTGAACACTGAAATGTCCATCGCGCGGCGAAAGCCCTCGCGCGTGGTGTTGTCGACAAAGCTGCCCTGGAGCTCTTCCTTCCCGGCAAAGGCGATGGCGTGGACGAGGAAGTCGATCTTGCCCCAGCGTGCCGCGATCTGGGCGAAGGCGTGGTCCATTTCGTTGTCGCTGGTCACGTCGGCGGGCACCATGAAGTCCTGCCCGATGCTTTCGACCAGCGGGCGCACGCGCTTTTCCAGCACTTCGCCCTGATAGGTGAAGGCGAGTTCGGCGCCCTGCGCGGCGAGTTGCTGCGCGATGCCCCACGCGATGGACTTGTCATTGGCCACGCCCATGACCAGCCCGCGCTTGCCCTTCATCAGCTCGCCCGTCGGAAAGCTCCACTCCTGCGCCATGTCCGGCCTCCCTCGCGTGGTTCAACTGCCCCGAGGGCTAAGCGCGCCAGCGCAGGGCGTCAAGCGTGACGCTCGTCGGCTCAGCTTTTGCGCTTAGCGGAACCCCCGGTTGCAGACTTGGTCGCTGGTTTTGGTTTCGGTGCAGCTTTGACCGTCGGCGGCGGCGCGGCGTCCGGCTCTGCCCCATCCAGCAGGGCCATCAGCGACTTGCGAATGTCGGTCATCGCCACTTCCCTCGGCACCTTGCGGTGAGGGTTCCACTTTTTGGAAGCACTCGTGAGTTGGGAAGGGGTCATCTTGCGCCCGACAAGTTCACCAATCCGCTCGCGATCATCCCGGAATGCAGCACGAGCGGCGCTCAACGGCATTCTCGTGAACTTGGCCGGATCAAGCGCTGGTTCGCGCCCGTCAAGGAGTGCGAGAGCATTTTCGAGATACCTTACGAGCGGAGCAGTTTTCGCCAGCGTATGATGCTTGTCCCAGGCTTTGTTGAGTTTGGTCAGGTTCGAAGCTGACATCGACTCGAGGAGATAAATGAGGATCTTCTTGTTATCGCCGCTCATCCTCCGTGCGTCGTGTAGCGACAGAAATTTCACGACGACCGCCGAAATCATCTTTTCATAACTGGCCTGAATTTTTCGGGCGTCATCGTTGGAGGGTTCGATAACTTGGCGAACCGCAAGCCCGAATTTGGCAAGATCAATGCTCATGTTTTGTCTCCAGAGTTCTCATCACATACGTTGCCAGTTTTGAAACTATCTTCTCGACATCTTCAGGTAGCGGATCGGGCCAAGGGCCACGATCGCCGGGGTTGGTGAGTTGCTGGACGGCCACGCGCATCGGAATTTCCAATAGATTGTTAATGTCCGTTCCTGCAACGGCTCGCTCGTCGGCCACATTGCGGATACTCTGAATGCGTGTCGTCTCCATGAAGTTCCTGAAATCCTCGCCGGGGTTTTGGTTGGAGATCACCATTGTCCAGATCCAGTTGGCGCGGTCGAGAAGGCCAAGTTTGCTGAGTTCTCTCTCGAAAACATCAAGCCCCCAAACGCCCATTCGTGATTTGGGGCTCGGAGCAAGAATCAGGTCAGACTTCTTGAGGACGGTGTGGTTGAGCAGGCTCCAGCCCGGCGGTGTATCGACAAGAATATAATCGAAGTGACTTGCGAGATGGGTCAGCAGCCGTTCCATTCTCCCGCGGACCATCTTTTTGTGATCCCGAAAGGCGGTGCTCGTTGAAATGATCCGGTCTTCCATTTCCCAGTATTTCGGCGAGATTGGCACCAGCGATAACGGCACATCCGGGCAATTGGGACGAAAGCTGACTTGTTCCAGAAATAGCTTGGCGTCTTTCTTGATGCGGCCGTGCAAAGCCTTGCCGAACAAAGTGCGTTCGAGGAACAGTCTTTGGGTTGCCCCGTCTTTTACCATTTTAGGGGTCAGAAACGCCTGCGTCGTGCTGCCCTGCGGGTCCGTGTCGACAACGCAGACGCGCTTTGCATGAGCCGCGTTCAAACAATCGGCCAACATGACGGTCAACGTCGTCTTGCCGACGCCGCCCTTGCGGTTGGCCACAGTGACCACTTTACCGGTCATTGCACTGTCATCCACTGCTTCAGTTGATCCACGACTTCGCTGCCCATGCGTTGCTCGATGTATTCATCGACTTTCTGCGGCTCAACGGGCGAGTAATCGGCATCGCGCTGCACGATGAAACTCCCCATGTCTTGCGGATTGGAGAAAGTGATAAAGCCGAGGCCACGTTCGTTGCACGCGTCCAGCAATTGCGCGATGCGCTCCCCCTGATCTTCCGGGTTCGGCGTGCAGACGACGAGGAAGGCGTAATGCACCCAGCGCTTGTGCGCCTGCGTTTCCAGGACGGCGGTGATATTGCCCCTGCCCCGCCTTTTTCAGTTCATAGCCGACGAGATCAACATGCCGAAGGCTGTTGAAAGTGTAATGCCGCATCAGCGCCAGCGTGAAATCGGGCCGCGTCCAGATGCCTGTGGCCGGCCCGCCCTTGCTGGTGTTCACAAGACGGCTTTCATGCCTTGTGGACATTTCGTTGCGATGCGTGCCTTCTCACCACGATTGCAGGCAGGGCATGAGTTCGTCTTCCGACATCTCGGCCGGATTGGGATCGAACGGATTGTCCGGTTCGGGCAGGGCAGCTTCGGGCAGGGCAGCGATGAGTTCGCGCGGCAGGGACAGCCTGAACTCGGGGGTTCCCGGCGTTTTGCGCGCCCGCCGCTGGTCAACCAGCCGGTCGACCGTGACGGCAAAATCATCCGCTGAGATTGCCCGCCTGACCGCGTGATTGAGCGCGACCCAGGCGACCCGATAGCCCACAGTGCCGCCGCCCGCCGTCTTGCGGCGGATCACCTCGAACAGTTTCTCAGACAATTCTTCCATCGCCGCTCCCGAGCCTGACAGTAACTAATCATTAACCATCTGATCGCGAAAGCGCTTTCTTGGGGGTGGCGGGGAGGAATTTCGGGCGGTTTTTGCTCGCCGGGGGGGCGCTGGGTCTGTATCATGCCCGGCAGCGGACCGGACAGGACAGGACAGAGAGGGAGCGCCAGCGATGAGCATGATACAGGGACGGGCCGGATGGCTGGCGGGCGGACTTCTCGGCGCCTGCCTCGCATTGGCGGCGTGCGGACAGAAGGCCGAGGCACCAGCCCCGCAAGCGGTCGATGGTCCCGCCGTCTCCGCCGCGTCCCCGATCACGCAGGCGAACGCCGA
>JBGSUF010000063.1:0-1999 GCA_041736285.1 Hyphomonadaceae bacterium
CGCCGGCGCCGCATTGGCCTACCGCGCCTTCCGCAGATATCGCGGCGCCGACGAGGCAGAGGCGATCTCCGCCCTCGACCGCGCCAGCGAGCTTCGCCCCCTTTCCAGCCTCTCCGACCGGCCGGCCAGCGTCACCAGCGACGGTCAGGTCCTGTGGCGTGCGCACACGTCGCGCCTCCTCTCCGCCGCCCGCAGCCTGCCCTTGCCGTCCACGGCTGCGGCCTGGAAGCGCGCTGACCCGTTTTATCTGCGCTGGATTGTCCCCGCTCTTCTCGCCCTCGCGCTCGTCATGAACACTGGCCGCGCGGGTCCGCGCCTGATGGCCGCCCTCTCGCCCGATTATGGCAGCCTGCTGGGCGCGCAATCCATTCAGGTTGACGCCTGGCTGTCGCCGCCGGACTATACCGGTCGTCCGCCTGTCTTCTTCACCGCCGAAATGGCCCGCGTCGCCGCGCCGGAAGGCACGCTCGTCACCGTCCGCACCATCGCCCGCAGCCAGCCGACGCTTCGCCTTGAGATTGACGGCGACAAGCAGCCCGCCATCCAGATGGACAAGGCCCCGGACGGCGGCTGGGAAACCACCTTCACCGTCACCGGCGCGACCGATTTCAACGTCGACTGGTGGGGCGATCGCGGCGGCTGGGGCATCGACATGATCCCCGACGCCGCCCCGACCGCGCGTTTCGTCACCCCGCCGGCCATGACACCGCTCGACAAGACCGAATTCACATGGATCGTGTCGGACGATTACGGCGTCGAGTCGCTCGAGCTTGAACTCATCCGCCCCGGCGAGGGTGATCGCCCCGTCCAGATCGACCGCGTCCCCGTCACCATGAACACCCTCTCGCCCACGTCGGCCGACGAGAAGGTCCAGATCGACCTCACCCGCCACAAATGGGCCGGCCTTGACCTGCGCGTCCGCCTGATCGCCACCGATGGTGCGGGCCAGACCGGCGCGTCCGCAACCGTCGACTTCACCCTTCCGAACAAGCTGCTCCTCCAGCCGCTCGCCCGGGCCGCGCAGGAAGTGCGCCTCGAAATCCTGCGCGAGGCCACCCCCTATCCCGAGCGCGAGCCAAACCTTGCCGCTCTGACGCAGGACGCGCTCAACACCGAGCCCGGCAACCGCCTCGACACCGCCCCGGCCGGCATTCAGCGCGCCGCCCTGATGCTGGACAGCCTCACCGTTCAGCCGGCCGCCTATTTCAAGGATTTGTCGGTCTGGCTCGGCCTGCGCCAGTCGCTCGGCATTCTTGCGGGCGCAACCTCGCTGGAGGAGGCCACCGCCACCGAGGGCGTATTGTGGATGACCGCGCTGAAGGCTGAATATGGCAGCGTTGCGGACGCCGCCGCCGCCCTGCTGGCGGCCAAGCGCGAGCTCGAACGCGCCCTGCGTGACGGGGCCAGCGAGGAAGAAATCCGCCGCCTCACCGAGGCGTTCAAGGAAGCGGCAAAAAACTACATCGCCGCCAAGATGGCCGAGGCCATGCGCAATCCCGGCGAGCCGTCGACCGGCCTCGAAGGCATGGACAGCGAGCTTGGTGAGATGCCCAATCTCGGCGCGACGGACCTGCAGGAAATGCTCGACGCCCTGTCAGACCTGACAGAGACCGGCGCCGCCGATCAGGCCCGCCAGCTCCTGTCTGATATCACCAATCTGCTCGAAAACCTTGAGTTTCAGCAGGGCGGCGGCGCCTCGGCCGATGGCTTTCCGATGCCCGGACAGGAGGGCAATCCCGGCGAGGACGAGAATGTCCCCGAGAATGAGCAGGCCATGCGCGACACGCTGGAGCGCCTGTCGGAACTGCTGCGCGACCAGCGTGAACTGAATGACGACACGCTTGGCGAGAGCCAGCGCGATCGCAACACCGAGCCTGGTGAGGGCGAAAGCCCCGGCGAACTGGCCGAGCGCCAGCGCCAGCTGCGCGAACAGCTGTCGGCCCTCGGCGCCTCCATCGACGAGCAACTCGGCACCGAAGGCGAGGACGGCGAGGCTGGC
>JBGSUF010000085.1:0-9721 GCA_041736285.1 Hyphomonadaceae bacterium
TCAGCGCCCTCACCCATGCGGCCCATCGGAATGCGGCCATTGATCGCGGCCTGCTGCTTCTCGTCCAAGGCGGAGGTCATCGCGGTGCGGATAAAGCCCGGGGCGACACAATTGGCAGTGATCCCACGGCTGGCGACTTCCTGCGCGAACGCCTTGGTCATGCCCGTCAGGCCCGCCTTGGCCGCGCAATAGTTCATCTGCCCCGGATTGCCGGTTGCGCCCACCACGCTGGTGATGTTGATGATCCGGCCAAACCGCGCCTTCATCATCGGCTTGGCGGCGGCCCGCATCAGCCGGAACGCGGCTTCGAGGTTAATGCGGATCACCTGATCCCATTCATCATCCTTCATCCGCATCCCGAGATTGTCGCGCGTGATCCCGGCATTGTTGACGAGGATATCCATCGTGCCCAGCGTGTGGAGCATCGCCGGGATCAATTCCTCGACCTGCGTGGTGTTACCCAGATCACAGGTGATCTCGACATGGCCATCGTGGTCGTGATGGGCGTAGGTTTCGTTAAGCTCATCGCGGAAGGCACGCAGTTTGGCCGGGTTGGAACCCGACAGCGCCAACCGCGCGCCTTGGCTGGCGAGCGCATGGGCGATGCTCGACCCAATCCCGCCGCTTGCGCCAGTGACGAGTGCGTTCATGCCAGTGAGTGCAAACATCAGACCAATTCCTTCGCAAATGCTTCAAGGTCGCTCATCGTCACGAGGCTGATCACGTGGGCCTCCTTGTCGATCCGGCCAACCATCGGGCCGAGCACCTTGCCGCCCAGTTCAACGAAGCTTTCCACTCCATCGGCGCGCATGGCAAGCACGCTTTCACGCCAGCGCACACGGCCGGTGACCTGTTCGATCAGCAGCGCCCGCTCTGCGTCGGGATCGGTGACACTCGCTGCGGTAACATTGGCGTAGACCGGCAAGGTGAAGGCTTGCGGAGGGGTTTCTGCCAAGGCCTCGGCCATGTGGTTCGCAGCGGGTTGCATCAGCGAACAGTGGAACGGCGCCGAGACGTTGAGAATCATCCCGCGTTTGATCCCGTGTTCCTTAACCATCGCCACAGCACGCTCAATCGCGCCAGTGTGACCCGAAAGCACAACCTGCGAAGGATCATTGTCGTTGGCGACTTCGCAAACCTCGCCTTGCGCGGCCGCTTCGGCCAACGCCAAAGCCTGATCGAGATCAGCACCCAAAAGCACCGCCATCGTCCCTTCGCCCAACGGGACCGCGGCCTGCATCGCCTGCCCACGCAACTTGAGCAGCCGCGCCGTATCAGCGAGCGTGAAGGCCCCAACTGCGCACAACGCACTGTATTCGCCGAGCGAGTGACCCGCCACGAAACGCGCGCTCTCGGCCGATATGCCAAACTCCCGCGCCAGAGCCGCCATGGCCGCCGCGCTTACAGCCATCAGCGCTGGCTGGGTGTTGGCCGTCAGCCTCAGTTCATCGTCGCTGCCCGACCAGATCAGGCCCGAAAGGTCTTGGCCGAGCGCGTCGTCGACCGCCTCGAACACCTCGCGCGCGGCCATGAATGTCTCGGCCAACTCCCGGCCCATGCCGATGAATTGCGACCCCTGACCGGGGAAGATGAAGGCGAACTGGGACAAGTGGGCATCTCCGCGACGACTCTTCTCAGCCTTTTGACTAGTCAGCCCGACGCGCGCACGCAAGCCGCCCCTGCGGCGAGACTTGCTTTTCATGCGGTTTTGCGCTTTAAGCCAGCCCTTGGCCGGGAAGCGGCCCCTTGCAGTCGTTGCGAGGGGGCCATCGCGGTGTGGGCACCAGAAGCTCACAACGCGCCGCTTCCTTCATTCTGGAAAGAAAATCAAATGGCATTCTACGAACACGTCATCGTGTCTCGTCCGGATATTTCGCCACAACAGGTGGAGAGTCTGGTCGAGGAAGTGACAAAAATTGTCCAGGGGTTTGGCGGCACGGTCGGCAAGACCGAGTATTGGGGCCTGCGCAACCTCGCCTACCCGATCAACAAGGTCCGCAAGGCGCACTACAGCCTGCTGAACCTGGACATCCCGACGGTCGGCGTCGCTGAACTCGAGCGCCGCCTGCTCATCCATGATGACGTCATGCGTTTCATGACCATCCGTGTCGAAAAGCTGGACGACGAGCCCTCGCCGGTTCTGTCGCGTCGCAGCGACCGTGAGGATCGCCCGCGCGGCGACCGCGAGGACCGCCCCCGCGGCGATCGTGGTGACCGCGATGACCGCCCCCGTGGTGACCGCGGCGACCGTGGTGACCGTGAAGACCGCCCGCGTCGGCGCGATTAGGAGATATCAAAATGGCCCGTCCAGGTGACGTCAACATCTCGAACCTTCCCGCCCGCCGCCCGTTCGGCCGTCGGCGGAAGGTCTGCCCGTTCTCCGGCGATAACGCTCCGGCGATCGACTACAAGGACGTGAAAACGCTCCAGCGCTACATCTCCGAGAAGGGCAAGATCGTTCCTGCCCGCATCACGGCCGTCAGCGCCAAGAAGCAGCGCATCCTCGCGCAGGCGATCAAGCGCGCCCGCGTGCTGGCCCTGCTCCCGTTCACCGTCGATTGAGGCGAGGACACACACCATGCACATCATTCTTCTTGAGCGCATCGAAAACCTCGGCTCCATCGGACAGGAAGTCTCGGTGAAGCGCGGCTATGCGCGCAACTACCTCCTGCCACAGGGCAAGGCCCTCGTGGCCAACGACCGCAACCGGGCCCGTTTCGCCCGCGAGCGCGCCGACATCGAAGCCCGCAACGAGGCCAATCGTGCTTCCGCCGCCGACGTCGGGCAGAAGATTGACGGCGTCACGCTCGTCATGATCCGCCAGGCCGGTGACACCGGGCAGCTTTACGGCTCGGTCACCGCGCGCGACATCGTGGACGCCGCCCGCGCGGCCGGCCACGCCGTCGAGCGTCGCTACGTCCAGCTCAGCCAGCCGATCAAAACCATCGGCCTTCACGAGGTTGACGTGCGCCTGCACGCCGAAGTGACCGTGAAGATCACGGTAAACGTGGCCCGCTCTCCGGAAGAGGCCGAGCGTCAGGCGGCCGGCGTCAACATCGTCGACGCCCTGCGCGAAGAGCAGACCGCAATCGCCAGCGAGCAGGCGGCCGCTCTGGCCGAAGCGAATGCTGAAATGGCGGACATGCGCGGCGGTGACGACGAGTAACTTCGTCTGCCTCGCCGTCCACGGACGAAAACCGAAACAATCCCGGGCGCCTCGCGTCCGGGATTTTTCATGTCGATTCTCCTGCGGAAAACCCCGCCAGAGGGCATGAATCCGGCGACCAATCCTGCTATGCAAAGCCATGGCTGATACACTCCTTCCTTCCCCGCACAGCGCCGGGCCACACCTCGATGCAGCGCTGGAAGTGCCGCACAATCTGTCCGCCGAAATGGCTGTCATCGGTGCCATCCTGTACGATAACAACGCTTATCAGCGCATCGACTCGGTGTTGCGCGACAACGACTTCTACGCCGAGGCGCACCAGTTGTTGTTCGCCGCGTGCGCGCAGCGCATCAATGCCAGCCAGGTGGCGAACGGTGTCACCATGCGCGAGTATTTCATGACGCAAGGCACGCTGGCCGAGATTGGCGGCGCCGCTTACCTGCAAGACTTGATCGAGAGCGCCGCCTTCGGGCCGGAAATCATCGACTACGCCCGCCTGATTCGCGACTTGTCGCTGCGCCGCCAGCTTGCCGCCATCGGCGCGGGCATCCGCCGGTCCGCCACCACGCCGGAGGAGGGAGAGAACGCCTCCTCCATCCTCGCGCAGGCCGAGAACGAGCTTTTTCTCCTCAACGACCGCGGCGCGCGCGGCAAGGGCTTCATCAGCTTCGGCGAGGCCAGCACATCCGCGCTGGCTGCCGTCGAAGCTGCCTTCGGGCGCGACAGCCAGGTTTCGGGCGTGCCGACCGGGCTTGATGATCTCGACGAGAAGCTCGGCGGCCTGCACCGGTCCGATCTCATCATCATCGCCGGCCGCCCCTCCATGGGCAAGACGTCGCTGGCCACCAACATCGCCTACAACGCCGCCGTGAAGTGCAACCGCGAACGCCTCGCCGACGGCACCTTCAAGACGCTTGAAGGCGCGGTGGTCGGCTTTTTCTCGCTGGAAATGGGCGCCGACCAGCTTGCCATGCGAATCATCGCCGAACGCACCGGCATCTCCACCCACAAGATGCGCACCGGCGAATTTGAAACGAAGGACTATAACCGCATCCGCGATGCGACCATCGAGTTGCAGAAACTGCCGCTCCACATTGATGAGACCGGCGGCATCCCGATCACCCAGCTTGCGGCGCGGGCGCGAAGACTCCAACGCACCCAAGGGCTCGACCTTCTCATCATCGACTACCTCCAGCTCGTCACCGCCTCGCGCAAGGGCGACGGCCGCGTGCAGGAAGTCTCGGAAGTCACGCAAGGCCTGAAAGCGCTCGCCAAGGACCTGCAAATCCCGATCATTGCGCTGTCGCAGCTCAGCCGCGCCGTCGAGCAGCGGGAGGACAAGCGTCCGCAGCTCTCGGACCTGCGCGAATCGGGTTCGATCGAACAGGACGCCGACGTCGTCATGTTCGTCTATCGCCACGAATATTACCTGGAGCGCACCGAGCCGTCCGATCCGTCCTCGGATGCCTACAAGAAATGGTACGAGGAGATGGGGGCCTGCAAGGGCCGCGCCGAAGTCATTGTCGGCAAGCAGCGCCATGGCCCCATCGGTAAGGTCGAACTGGCCTTCAACCCCAACCTGACACGCTTTGGCAACCTCATGCGCGATTACACGCAGGCCCGCCCCGAAGACTGACCCGCCCCGAAGACTGGCCCGCCGCAACAACAGGCCGATGGGTCACAGGCTTTCGTCGGCGCCGCTCATCCGGCGCGGCGGGACGCCGTACCAGCTGCGAAATGCCCGGTTGAAAGCACTCTGCTCGCTATAGCCCAGCGCTTCCGATATCGCGGAAAGGCTCATCCGGCCGTCGCGAAGAAGCAGGGCGCAGGTCTGACGCCGCACCTGTTCCAGGAGGTCGCGAAAGCTCGTGCCCTCCTCGGTCAACCTCCGGCGCAGCGTCCGCTCGCTCATCTCCAGCGCCGCCGCGACGCTGCCGATCTTGGTGGCGCCATCGCGCAGCCCGCCCTCGATGATTTCCACGACGTCATCTCGCAGCGTCCGGGGCCGCTCAAGCCGGGCCAGCCTGTCATCCAGCCGCCGCAGGAGGAGTTCCACCAGTTCCGGATTCGGCTGCGGCATCGCCGTGTCGAGATTGCGCGCGCTGAAACGGATCGCGCTGCGCGCCTGCCCGAATCCGACAGGCGCTGCGAAAAAGTCCGACAGGAGGCTCCCCTGCCCCACATCGCTGTGCCTGAACTGCACCTCGGCGCCGCCCTCCAGCTTGTTCCACAGCAGCCACACACCAATCGCCGCATAGGCCGCGAACACCGCCTCGGTGACGATACGCAGACGCTCCGGATCATCGTCCCCGCCGTCCCAGACAAGCCAGGCGCTCTCGCCGCCATCTTCGACCAGCGACATCTGCCCGACCTGCTGCGTCAGCGGCTGATAGCGCAGATATCGCGTCAGCGCCTCCCGGGCGGTCGACGAGCAAAGAAACAGGTGCCCCGCCTCAAGAAATATCTCCGGCCGGAAATTCTGCCCGCAAAACAGCCCGATATCGAGGCGGCCGGTTGCGCGCTCGGCGGCCTGCATCATGGCGATCAGCGCTTCGGCCGGAAGCCGGGCATGCTCCCGGCTCAGCGCGGCCTCACCGCCTGGAATGAACGGATCCATCACCTCCGCCGGAACGCCCAGCGCGAGGCAGTTCTTCCTGTAGCTGGAGAAATATCGTGCTGAGACTGTTTTCATGAACCCGGAACGTCAACCTTCATAACTGTTAGCGCATCTCAATTCCTGCGCCCTCGGCGTCATGGGCACGGCGCTGACTTGTGACTGATATCGTCCAAAACTTGGGCAGACCAACCTCATGGCCGAGAATGTCGCCAACCGTGGCCGTCATCGTCAAGACAACTCAGGGTCGATCACTGCATCGTGACTCTACTTTCAGGATGGCGGATTCGTTCAGGGGTACAGGGACCGGCCCATTCACGCGAAGCGTGCGCAGGCAACCTGCCGAAACCGGCCGTCCCGCGGGGTATCTCCCGTGTTTTGCCCGTTGGTTCGTCCGACGGGCTTTTTCTTTCGCGGCTGACATCGCGTGTCTCCCAAATCCGCATCCCGGTCAAATCCGCATCCCGGCCAAATTCACATCCCAGCCTGACAATCGCCGCAAACCGCACTAACGACTGGCGGCATGAGCCAGAAACCGACCGCCCGCATCGACCTCTCCGCCATCGCCGCCAACTGGCGAGCCCTCGCGCGTGCAGGCTGTGAGACCGGCGCGGTGGTCAAGGCCGATGCTTATGGTCATGGCCTCGCTGCTGTGGCCGGCGCCCTCGCCAGGGCCGGGTGCCGCAGCTTCTTCGTGGCCCATGTCGAGGAAGGTGAGGCCCTGCGCGCTGCCCTCGGCCAAGGCCCTGTGATATACGTCTTCAACGGCCTCGGCAAAGGCGAATGGCCGCGCTTTTCCGCCGCGGGACTGGTCCCGGTCATCAACGCCGCTCCGCAACTCTCCGCCTTCCTCGCCGCTGCCGACATGGCCGCCCCGTTCGCCGTTCACTTTGACACCGGCATGAACCGGCTTGGCATCCGCTCGGCCGCCCTTGCCGACACCAGAGCCGCCCTCGGTGCACGCACTCCGGCCCTCGTCATGAGCCACCTCATCGCCTCCGAGGACGCCTCAAGCCCCGACAACGCGGCGCAGCTGAAGCGCTTTTCCGCCCTGATGGGAGCTTTCCCCGACGTCCCGGCCAGCCTCGCCAACACTGGCGGCATCCATCTCGGACCGGCCTTCCATTTCGACCTGACAAGGCCCGGCATTGGCCTTTATGGCGGCGGCGTCGCCCCGCTCATCCCGGCCATGACGCTGACGGCCCGCGTGCTCTCCGTTTTCGAGGCCGAGCCCGGCGAAAGCGTCGGCTATGGCGCAACCGAAATCCTGACCCGCCGCTCCCGCCTTGCAACGCTCGCCATCGGCTATGGCGACGGCTATCTGCGCTCATTGTCGGCGCGCGGTCATGTCTGGCTCGGCGCCAACCGCTGCCGGATCCTCGGCCGTGTCTCGATGGATCTCGTCACCGTCGACGTCACCGATTGCGCGCACTTGCCCCAGCCCGGGGATGAAGCCGAGCTTCTCGGCCCCCATATGGCCATGGAAGAACTTGCCGCGCAGGCGGGAAGCATCAGTTACGAGTTGGTCACAGGGCTTACCGCGCGCGTTTCTCGTGTGTATGAAGGCGCGCCGGACAGCCCGGCCGCACTCATCGACGCAGCGAAGTCCTGCAAGTGACACAGTCCTGAACTCTCTGAGGGCCAGAAATTTGACAGACGCCGTCCACCCCGCCTTTCGCCCGTTCAGATGGGTCGGCCACGGGACCATAGCCGTCCTCAGCGAAATCGGGCGGCTTGCGCGGTTTGCCGCCGGCATGTTCGGCGCCGCCATCACCCCGCCCTGGTATTCGGGCCAGGTCTGGCAGCAGTGCGTGCGAATCGGCTTCTACTCCCTCCCTGTCGTCGGTCTTGCTGCCGTCTTCATCGGCGCGGCCCTCGCACTGAACATCTATACGGGCGGCGCGCGCTTCAACGCCGAGCAGTTTGTGCCCAACATCGTCGTGCTCGGCATCACGCGTGAGCTTGGCGCCACAATTACCGGACTGATGCTTGCGGGGCGCGTCTCGGCGGGCATTGCGGCGGAGATCGGTGCCATGCGCGTCACCGAACAGATCGACGCGCTGAAGACCCTGTCCGCCCCGCCAAACCGTTTCCTTTATGCGCCGCGCCTGATCGCGGCTGTCATCACCCTGCCCCTGCTTGTCGTCGTCGCCAACATCATCGGTGTCATGGGCGGCTGGATGGTCTCGGTCGGAACGCTGGATTTCGACAGCACGACCTATATCCGCAACACACTCGATTACATGACGGCGGGCGACGTCTGGGCGGGCCTGATCAAGGCGGCCGTGTTCGGCGCGGTGATCGCCATCATGGGCTGCTATCAAGGCGACCGGTCACAGGCCGGTGCCACGGGTGTCGGCCGCGCTGCAACGCTGTCCATGGTCGGTGCTGCCGTCCTCGTGCTCGCAACCAATTTCATGATGACCACACTGTTCGTGAGGATCGGTCTATGACCCCCGCCGAAAAGCCCCTTCTGAAGCTGGCGGGCGTGCGCAAGTCGTTCGGTCGCAACGACGTGCTGCGCGGCGTCGACATCGACGTCGCTCCCGGGCGTTCCCTGGTGATTCTCGGCGGGTCCGGTTCCGGCAAGTCCGTCATGCTCAAATGCGCCCTCGGCCTGATGACGCCGGAGGCCGGACAGGTGATTTTCGACGGTCAGGACGTCACCCGCGACACCGGCCGGGAACGCGAGGCCATGCGCGCCCGCGTCGGCATGCTGTTCCAGTCCGCCGCCCTGTTCGACAGTCTCACCGTGTGGGAAAATGTCGCCTTCCGCCTGATCTATGCCGACAAGCTGAAGCGCAGCGACGCGCGCGATCGCGCCATAGAGACCCTGCGCAAGGTCCGCCTCGGCGAAGAGGTTGCCAATCTCCGCCCGGCTGAAATCTCCGGCGGCATGCAAAAGCGTGTCGGCCTCGCAAGGGCCATAGCCGCCAATCCGGAACTCATCTTTTTCGACGAGCCGACGACCGGCCTGGACCCGATCACCGCCGATGCCATCAACGATCTGATCATTGAGCAGGTTCGCGGCCTCGGCGCCGCGTCGGTCTCGATCACTCACGACATGGCCTCCGCCCGCAAGATCGCCGACGAGGTCGCCTTTCTGTACGAAGGCCGCATCATCTGGCGCGGCCCGGTCGCCAGCATCGACAATTCCGGCAATGAATGGCTGGACCAGTTCGTCAACGGTCGTGCTGACGGCCCGATCCAGCCCGCTCTGTAAGCCGACCAGCGATCGCATGGGCGTCGGATTTCCGGCTTGGGCTTAATGGTTCACACACCACATTCTTCTATCTAGGGTTGAAATTCCAGCCCGAAAGCCGAGCCATGCGACCCGTTCACCCCTCCCGCAAAGGACCGCGAAAGAAATTGCGGGCTGCCATCATCTTCACCCCGTTTGCGGCGCTGGCACTTTTCATCGCCGCAGCTCCCCGCGCAGAACAGGACGCCAGCGCGGAAGTGCCTGAGCCGGTCATCCCCGCCGCGGCCCGGATTGTTACGCAGAGCCCGTCCTCAGATTCGGCCGGTCCCGTTTCTCCGCCATCTCTCACCACGCCGACGCCGACGCCGGCACCGCCCCTTGCTTCCGACACCAGCCGCAACGCCCCCCGGCCGGCAGCCGCCAGCGACGACGCTTCGCCCGAGGCCATTGATCCATCAAGCGACACGCCGCCGGAAACCGAAGCCAGCATTGCGCCGATCGACGGGACCGAAGGGGACGAAGGGGCTGAAGCAACCACCCAGCCTACCGCTGCCGATAACCGCCCCGAACCGAGCGAGGCGGCGCTGATGCCGTCATCCCCGGACGACGCTGCGGACACCTCCCCAACTGCCCCAACCTCCGCAAATGCCGATCCAGCCCCGGTTTCGGCGACCGCCGCGCCGCAGCCTGACGATCAATCCGCCCTGGCCCCATCGGCCGCGCCCCTCGCGCCATACCT
>JBGSUF010000091.1:0-5671 GCA_041736285.1 Hyphomonadaceae bacterium
CGCTCCACCTCGCCCGCGACGCCCTCGCCGACAAGCCCGGCCTGCGCGCTCCACCCCAGCGCAGCCTGCGCGGCCTGCGCCTCCAGCGTGCGATTGTAGTCGATGCCCTGAAGGTAGGACTTCTCCACATCTTCGCCCGGAAACGTGGTCGCGGCGAAGTAGACGAAAATCCCGTTCGCCAGAAACATCAGGCCGAAAAAGCCGCCCAGCCAGTAGAGCACATGCCGCCCCGTCAGTTCGCCCTGGCGTTTGTCGCGTATCGTCCCGGTCATGCTGATCCTTGTCATCTGCCTTGTCCCGGCACGGAAAACGGAACGGGATTGTCGTGGCTTTCGCCGTTGGCCGCATCGGTCAGGCTGATATTAAGCCCTGCCCGGCGTTGATCGGGGTCAGGCTTGTGCGTCACCATGAGCCGGTAGCGCGAGACCCCGTTTGCCGCGATCGTGATGTCGGTCGCCCGGCCTTCGATGTCGCCCTGTCCGGCGATCTTCAGCGTCGCCCCTTCGAGCCCGCTGACAACCATGTTCAGTGTCCGCGCCTCGGCCGACTTGTTCACGATCTTGATCTCGTAACCGTTGCGCACCGATCCGTCAGCCAGCGTGATGTATGGCGGCGAGCGGTCCTTGATGACGTTGATCTCGAAGGTCGAGCGCGTCGACAGGCCAAACGCCATCAGTCCGGCCACGAAGACAGCCAGCACCGCATACAATATCGTGCGCACGCGGATCAGCCGGTACTTGTAGGGCTTGCCCGCCGCCCGCGCCTCCACCGCCACGACGGTATCGTAGGCGATCAGGCCGGTCGGCAGCCCCACTTTCTTCATGATGTCATCGCACGCGTCGATGCACAGCGCACAATGGATGCATTCCAGCTGCGATCCCTCGCGAATGTCGATGCCCATCGGGCAGACCTGGACGCATTGCTTGCAGTCGATGCAGTGTCCGCGCTGGCTCATGTCCTCGCCCTTGCGCAGCGGGGCGCGCGGTTCGCCGCGGTCATAGCGATAGGTGACGTTGAGCGCATGTTCGTCGGTCAGCGCGCCCTGGATGCGCGGCCACGGGCACATATAGGTGCAGACCTGCTCACGCATCGTGCCGGCAAGGATGTAGGTCGTGAACGTCAGGATTGCCGAGAAGGCATAAGCGGAAACCGGGGCCTGCCCGGCGAAGAATTGCACCGCCAGCGATGGCGCATCATGGAAATACATGATGAACGCCCCGCCCGTCACAAAGGCGATCACCAGCCAGACGACATGCTTTGCGGTCTTGCGAATGGCCTTGTTCGCGCTCATCGGCGCCTTGGCCAGCCGCATCCGCGCGGCGCGGTCGCCCTCAAACAATCGCTCCACCCAGATGTAGAGATCCGTCCAGACCGTTTGCGGACACGCATAACCGCACCACACCCGGCCAAACAGCGACGTCACGAGAAACAGCCCCAGCGACGCCAGAATGAGCAGGCCGGTGATGTAATAGACTTCCTGCGGCCAGATCTCGATGCCGAAAAAATACAGTCGCTTCCCGGCAAAGTCTGCGAGCACGGCCTGATCCGGCCTGCCCTCGCCGCGCGGCCAGCGCAGCCACGGGACGACATAATACGCGCCAAGCATGACGATCATCGCCAGCCATTTCACGCTGCGAAAACGCCCGTGGGCCAGCTTGGGATAAATCTGCCGCCGCTTCTCATAGAGCGGCTCATCGGGTTCTCCTCCCGCGCCACTCTCGTGTCCGTGACCTGACTTGAGGTCGATAAGCGTGGCGCGGGCGACGGGCTTGGTCATGGCGTGATCTCCGGCGGGCATCGTTTCAGCCCTCCTCGCCCCCACCGAGATTGTAGACATAGACGGCCAGTGCCTTGATCGTCGCTTCGTCGAGGCGCTCCGACCAGACCGGCATCATCGAATTGCGGGGATTGTAGATCGACTCGTAGATTTCCCGCTCGCTGCCACCATAGAGCCAATCCGCGTCGGTCAGGTCCGGCGAGCCGACACTCCGCATGCCCTTGCCGTCTTCGCCATGGCAGGAGACGCACTGGGCCGCAAACAGCACCTGTCCGCGCCCCGCCGCCGCCAGATCAGCCTCGCGGCCAGAAAGTGTCGTCACGTACTGAACGAGATCTTCGATTTCGGCCGGCTTGAGAATGCCGTCGCGGCCGAAGTAGGGCATCAGCGAGAACCGGCTGTCGGGATTTTGATTCCGGATGCCGTGCGTGATGGTGTACTCGATGTCTTCCAGCGTGCCGCCCCACAGCCACACATTGTCCGCCAGCACCGGATAACCCTTCGCCCCGGCGCCGCCGCGCCCGTGGCAGGTCGCACAATTGTCGCCGAACGCGCTTTCCCCGGCGACGCGGGCAAACTGGAGAAGTTCAGGATCGTTTTCGATCTCCTGCAGGCTCGCCGCCAGCAGACGGTTTCCCGTGACCGCGCGTTCGGCCCGCAGCAGCGTCATCTCCTCGCCGACGGCGTCGCGGTCGGAATAGCCGAGCAGGCCGGGCGTTGCGCCCTTCATGCCGGGAAGCCCCGGAATGGCCGGCATCAGGACCATATACACCACGGCGATGATGATCGAGGCGTACCAGACGATCAGCCACCAGCGCGGCAGGGGCGTGTTCAGTTCCTTGATCCCGTCCCATTCATGGCCAGTTGTCTCGGTCCCGGAGTGGGCGTCGATTTCCTTGTCGTGATCACTCATCGCCGGGCTCCTTGTCCGACAGCACCGACCGTGCGGCAGCATCAAATCTCTTCTGGTTCTTCGGCCAGAGCGCGTAGGTCAGCACGCCGAGGAAAAGCAGCACGAAATACAAGGTGCCGCCGACCTGGGCGAAGGCTGAAAGGGCGTCATACATGGTCGATCCTCCTCAGCGCCGGTTGTGCAGGTCGCCGGCCTCGTAGGTGGAGAAATCCACCAGCGTGCCAACCATCTGGAGATAAGCGACCAGCGCGTCCATTTCGGTGATCCGCGAGGGATCGCCGTCATAGTCGCGCACCCTGACCGTGCCTTCGCGCCCCGAAGCCTCGGTGTAGCGGGCAACGAGCGCGTCCTGCGCGTCGAAGTCTGCCTCCGGGTCCACCTGCGCGACGAGGTCGGCCCCGGCAAAGGCGATCATGTCGTCGGTGTAGGGCACGCCCGCCATCCGCAGAGCCCGCATCTTGGCATCAATGTCGCCGAAATCGAGCGAAGCTTCGGCCAGGAAGGCATAGGGCGGCATGATGCTCTCGGGCACCACCGAACGGGGATCCTTCAGGTGGTCGACGTGCCAGCTGTCGGCATATTTGCCGCCAACCCGCGCCAGATCCGGCCCCGTCCGCTTGGAGCCCCACTGGAACGGGTGGTCATACATCGACTCCGCCGCCAGCGAATAATGTCCGTAGCGCTCAACCTCGTCGCGCAGCGGGCGCACCATCTGCGAATGGCAGACATAGCAGCCCTCGCGGATATAGATGTCGCGTCCGGCCAGCTCCAGCGGCGTATAGGGCCGCATGCCGGTGACCTTCTCGATGGTGTTGTCGAGATAGAAGAGCGGCGCGATTTCAATGGCCCCGCCAACCGATACGACGAGGAGAATGCCGGCCGTCAGCGCCATCGAATGACGCTCCAGAAAGCCGTGATTGTTCATCAGTCCCATGACGATAGACCTCCCTCAGGCCGTCGCCCGCTCAGCCGCATCAGCAGCCTCGCGCACATCGGAGGTTTCATGACCAAGGGCGGTCCGGACCAGATTGTAGGCCATGATCAGGGCGCCCGCGACAAACATCAGGCCACCGAGAGAGCGGATGATGTAGCTGATATGCTTGGCTTCGACGGTCTCCACGAAGTCATACTCCAGGAAGCCGAACTCGTTGTAGGCGCGCCACATGAAGCCCTCCATGATGCCGCTCACCCACATTGAGGTGATGTAGAGAAGGATGCCGAGCGTCGCGACCCAGAAGTGCCACTCCACCAGCTTCAGCGAATACAGGCTGCGACGCTTCCAGAGCCATTGCGTCATGCAATAGAGCGCGCCGAACGAGACAAAGCCGACCCAGCCAAGCGCACCCGAATGCACGTGCCCGATCGTCCAGTCGGTGTAGTGGCTGAGCGAGTTCACAGAGCGCACCGACATCAGCGGCCCCTCAAAGGTCGACATTCCGTAGAAGGCCACCGACACCACGAGCATGCGCACCACAGGGTCAGTGCGCAGCTTGTCCCACGCGCCCGACAGCGTCATCAGGCCGTTGATCATCCCGCCCCAGGACGGCATCCACAACATGATCGAGAAGGCCATGCCCAGCGTCTGCGTCCACTGCGGCAAGGCCGTGTAGTGCAGATGGTGCGGGCCAGCCCAGATGTAGATGAAGATCAGCGACCAGAAGTGCACGATGGACAACCGGTAGGAATACACCGGACGATCCACACGCTTGGGAATGAAATAATACATGATGGCGAGGAAGCCGGTGGTCAGGAAGAAGCCCACCGCATTGTGGCCATACCACCACTGCGTCATCGCGTCCTGCACGCCGGAGAACAGCGAATAGCTGCGCGAGGAGAACGGCCCGACCGGAATGGCAAGGTTGTTGACGATGTGCAGCATCGCGATCGTCACGATGAAGGACAGGTAGAACCAGTTGGCCGCATAGATATGCGGCTCCTTGCGCTTCCAGATCGTGCCGAGGAACACCAGAAGATAGGCCACCCAGACGATGGTCAGCCAGAGATCGGCATACCATTCCGGCTCGGCATATTCGCGCGACTGGGTGACGCCGAGCAGATAACCGGTGCCGGCCAGCGCGATGAAGATGTTGTAGCCCCAGAACACGAACCACGGCCACATGCCGCCCGCAAGCCGGGTGCGGCAGGTGCGCTGCACGACATAGAAGCTCGTCGCGATCAGCACATTGCCGCCAAAGGCGAAGATCACCGCAGACGTGTGCAGCGGCCGGATGCGCCCGAAGTTCAGGAAGCCGAACTCCGGGAAGTAGAACAGGTTCGGCCAGGTCAGCTGCAACGCCGCCAGAAGGCCGACGGTAAAGCCTGCAATGCCCCAGAACATCGCTGCCCCGACGCCCCATTTGATGACCGTGTCCTCATAGACGGACGGGTCGAAGGACGGCTTGCCATCCCCGTTTGACCCCGCCCACATCAGCGTTCCGACGAGGAAGCCGCCGCCAAGGACGAGAAACATCACCGAATGCACCGCCATGCCGCGGTCTGCCGCGTTGGCGGCTGCCAGCAGCGCGTAGAAGAGGACGAGAGCGAGCAGAGCCACGACGCTGAGCACGGAAAAGTCCGTGCGGGCGAAAGCTCCCGGTCTCTGTGCAGTTTTGGCCGCCATGTTCTCCCCCATGTTGAGCCCGTAATGAAACGTGACCTTGCGTTAGCGCGCGTGATGCCCCGGCAGCGATTTGCCGATTTGACGCGCGCCGCCTTGTCACGTGCGACAATAGGAATGTTTTCAGCAGCAAATTGCGGGCGCAGTCTTGATACTGATCAAGGCGCGCGTGCGTTGGCCTGCGACGATGGTGGACATGCCGTCGCAGGGCATCGGACCGGAAGGACAGGAGGCGTCGCAAACATGAAGGCGAACAGGGAAAGGCCGGGCATCGACCAGATCGCGCGCGCCGCCGCCGCACATACCAACAGGGCGCAACCGAACGCCTGGCCGGCTGGACTGGCATGGCTGCTCGGCGGCGCGG
>JBGSUF010000098.1:0-1727 GCA_041736285.1 Hyphomonadaceae bacterium
GCTCCCGCCGCCCGCACGCCGTGCGTCCGGCCCGCAGCGATACCCCCGCCGGCCCCGTGCCAGCAACCGGCTGAGGCCATCCCGCTGCAAATCATGCAGTCGGCTCATCACAGCGCCGCCATGGTCAGCGCCATCACGGAGAGCGTCGTCAGCAGCTCACATCGCAGGCGAGAAGCGCCCGATGAGACGTTTCAGAGCGGCTTCCACACCCGGCCCGGCGGGCATTCATTGCCCTCCTCGGTGCGGCAGAAATTGAGCGTGAAGAACACCGTCTCGGCCCGTCCGATCAGGTGATCGAGCGGCACGAAGCCGATGCTGGCCTGCACCAGTTGCACGGGCGGCAGCTTGTCCAGCGGATTGCAGCCGGTCGTCGCGATCACCCCGTCCACGTCCGGGCAGTGGCCAGACAGCGCCCGGCCGTCCAGGCTGTCATCACGGTTGTCGCCCATGAACAGGATATGCCCCTCCGGCACGATGAACTCGTACGTGTCGTCGGAGGAATTGCCCTTCGATGTATGTTCGATCCGGTGGACATTGCCGCCCGGCAGGGTCTCGGTGAAGGTCCGCGCGGCCACCGTCGCCGAGGGCTTGCCCGGCGCGCCATGCGTGCGATAGACGCGCCGCCCGTTGTATTCCATGCTCACTGCCTCGCCGTTGATGTAGAGGCGTTCGGAGATCATCTGAACCCGGTCGCCCGGCAGGCCGATCGTGCGCTTGATCATCACCCGCGGATAGTGCGGGTGCATGAACACCACCACATCGCCGCGTTCGGGCAGCTTGCCCATGATCCGGCCCTCGCCCAGCGGCAGCACCCGCCCGAGGCCGAACGGAACCGAATAGCGCGAATAGCCATAGGCGAACTTGTTCACCGCCACCCGGTCGCCGACCTGCAGGCTCGGCACCATGCTCTCCGACGGGATGGAGCGCAGCTCAAACGCGAATGTCGTGAACAACAGATAGATTGGCAGGAAGATCGCCAGCGTCACTGCCCATTCGCGCAATTCGCTGATGATGCTCCGGCCAATGCCCTTACCCTTGCCGGACTCTTTGCTTTCACGCGTCATGATCTCTTCGCTCATCATCAATTCCTGCCCCGGCGGCGGACGCTATCCGCACGCCTTCGTCCCAAACTCAGCCAACTGTTTAGAATGCCATTACCGGCTTGGCGAGACATTCGCGGCAGTCATTCATATCGTCGCCGGTCAAAGGCCCGTCATGTCGCCCAGCACGCGCGCTTCCAGGGCCATGTAACCCTCGCCCAGTATGGGTGAAAACGTGCTGCGATCATCGTCAACGGGCTTGCTCGAATTGATGCCGACCAGCGCCATGCCGGAGGGGCTGCGCGCAAACCACGGGCCGCCGCTGGAGCCTTCAGTCAGCGAATTGGCCGCCTCGACCACACCGGGCGAGGAGCCGTTCAGCCGCGCGCCCGTCGTTGCGTAGAGAAACTGGCCGTCAAACATGAAATCACCCGTCGCCTTGTAGGGATAGCCGAGCGCCACGAACGGCCCCTCCATCTCCGACCGGGTCCAGACCCGCACCGTCCCGGTCTGCGCCGCAATCGGCCGGTCCAGCCGGATCAGCGCATAGTCGTAGGCGCTGGCGCTTTCCCCGCCGGACGGATCAAGCCAGCCCTGATGGATATAAAACGCCTCCCCGACCCAGCCGCCCAGCGACTGCCCGCCAATCGCCTGCGGCTCGAACCGGACCCACCTGGCCGCCCCGCC
>JBGSUF010000143.1:0-2162 GCA_041736285.1 Hyphomonadaceae bacterium
GCAGCGTCGACGACAACGGCAACGGCGACGGACGGCTCGCGCCGGATCTGCAAGACGCGGGAGAAGACTGGAACGCGGTTTGGCACGCGTGTCTGCGCCACGGCGGATGAATGGGCCGACCTGGAGCGGCGCGAGGCCGAGCAGGGCCGAGAGATGAAGAGCGGCTTTGACCGGGCCAATCAGGGAACCCCGCCGCAGGCTGGCGGCGGCTGAGCCCTGGCGTCGCGGGGTCGCCGATCATGGCGGTCGCGGCGCCGATTGCGGTGATGGTGCCGGATGGCAAACGGGGCGCCCGATGGAGCGCCCCGTTTTCATGTCAGAAGCCGTCAAAGGCGACCGCAGCCCTATTCCAGAACGGGCGACCAGGCGGGGTCTGAGGCGGAGCCTTCGGTCGGCAGCTGGCGCAGGTTGCGGCCGGTGAAGTCAACCGACCAGAGCTGCGGCTGCGCGCCGGGTGCGGTTTCGCGGAAGAAGGCGATGACGCGGCCGTTGGGCGACCAGGTCGGGCCCTCATCCAGATAGGCTTCGGTCAGGAGCCGCTCGCCGGAGCCGTCCGTGCGGATCACGCCGATGTAGAACTTGCCCTGTGCCTGCTTGGTGAAGGCGATCAGATCGCCGCGCGGGGACCAGACGGGGGTGGAATAGCGCCCCCGGCCGCCCTTGTCGTAGGACAGGCGGCAGGCGATTTCCCGGCCACCGGTCGGGCAGGTCATCTGCGATCCGTCAGTGTTCATGACGTAGAGCTGCGGTGAGCCGCCACGGTCGGAGGTGAAGACCACCTGACGGCCATCAGGCGACATTGACGGCGATGTGTCGATCGCCGGGTCGTTGGTGAGCTGGCGGGTCTGGCGGGTGTTGAGGTCCATGATGAAGATGTCGGTATTGCCCGCGCGCGCCTGGCTCAGCAGGACCGACTTGCCGTCGGGCGAGAAGCGCGGCGCGAAGGTCATGCCGGTGAAATTGCCGAGCACTTCCTGGCGTCCGGTCTCGATGTCGAACAGATAGACACGGGGGCGGCCGGTCTCGAAGCTCATATAGGTGATCTTCTGCGCCGACGGGGAGAAACGCGGCGTGATGACCTGATAGAGGCCGGGGGTGAGGTATTCGGGGTTGGCGCCGTCCTGATCCATGATGGCGAGGCGCTTGACGCGGGCAGTCTTGGGGCCGCTCTCAGCAATGTAGACGATGCGGCTGTCGAAATAGCCATCGTCGCCGGTCAGGCGGGAATAGATGCTGTCGGCGATCTTGTGGGAGATTCGCCGCCAGTTGTCGGCGTTGGTGACATATTGGCGACCGGGCTGGCCGTCGATGATGACGACTTCCTCGGCGTAATTGTCCCACAGGCGGAAGGCGACGCGCAGCCGCCCATCCGGCAGGATCTCAGCCTCGCCGACGACGAGATTGTCGGCCTGCACCACGCGCCAGTCGGCAAAGCGCGGCTGCACGTCGATGGAGAGGTCCGTCTGGGTGAAGGCGGCCGGGTCGATGGTGGCGAACAGGCCGGTCGAGGTCAGGTCGTTGCGGACGACTTCAGACACCTGGCGGGCGAGGTCGGCGGCTTCCGGATTGACGGCGCGGAAGTCCGGGATGGCCAGCGGCTTGGCGCGGACCGTGCCGTCGGTGATGCGGACATCAACCTGCGCGTTTGCCGGAGCAAATGCAGCCAGGCTGGCGAACATCAGCGCGAAAGCAGCCAGGATGCTGGCCGTTCTCCGGGCCATAACTGGGGCCAGAACTGAGGGCAGTGGCATGGCGGTTTTCCTTCTCGTGTGGGCGCCTTGGGCGGGTTTGTCTCGGGCGGGTTTGTGGGGGCGGTTGTCGGAGCGTGGCCGGGTCAGTCGATCTGTTCCGGGCCGATGGTGAAGGTGATCTCGTTCCAGATGTCGTAGGCGTCGGCCGGCAATCTGTAGGGCGCGCACTTCGCCGTTGCCGTGTAGGCGCGGTCCATGGCGACCTGCATCGGGCGATCACCAATGGGGGGCCGGGACGGGCGGACGAATTCCGGCTTGCCGATCAGGCCGCCGTCACGGTTCAGGCGCACACGGATGGTGACGAGCAGGCGTTCCGGGTCCGGCTGGTCGGACACGGTTTCCCAGCAATAGCGCATCTGCGAGACGATCATGGACTGAACGGTCGCGGTCGCGCCGGTGCGGTCGCCGGCG
>JBGSUF010000158.1:0-2984 GCA_041736285.1 Hyphomonadaceae bacterium
GCGATTTGCGGGCCGCCATCCGCGCGCGCCTGTCCTCCGCGTCAAGACGGCGCAGGGCGCGGGCGATTTCCGGGTCCATCCCGGCGTCCATATCGTCCCAGAAGCCCTGAAGGGCCATGACGGCGGCGGATTTTTCGCCCATTGACGCGGGGTCAATCATCATTGCCTCTTTTGCAATCTTTTTGCGCTGCGATAGATAACATTGCAGCACCGGCTAAGCGAGGCCGGAATCAGATCGTATTCATGAAGTCGTGCCGCCAAAGGCACGCGGGCAGGAGGCAGACAACATGGCGCAAGAGGCGGTGGAACGGGAGTCCATGGAGTTCGACCTCGTGGTGGTCGGCGGCGGCCCTGCAGGGCTGTCAGCGGCAATCCGGTTCAAGCAACTTGCTGACGCGGCCGGACAGGATCTGTCGGTCGTGGTCTTGGAAAAGGGCGGTGAAGTCGGCGCGCACATCCTCTCCGGCGTGGTGATCGACCCGAGCGGGCTGGACGCGCTCATCCCCGAATGGCGCACGCGGACGGACTTCCCGGTCAAGACAAAGGTCACGGGCGACAAGTTCATCTATCTCGGGCCAAAGGGCTCGATGGACATTTCCTGGCTGCCCATGCCGGGCTTCATGAAGAACCATGGAAACTATACCGGCTCGCTCGCAAACATGACGCGCTGGCTTGGCGCGGAGGCGGAAAAGCTCGGCATCGAGGTTTATCCGGGCTTTGCGGCATCTGAAATCGTGCGCGGCGAGAATGGTGAAGTGCGCGGCGTGGTCGCGGGCGTGATGGGCATCGGCCATGATGGCCAGCACAAGGCCGACTTCCAGCCTGGCATGGAACTGATCGGCAAATACACGCTGTTCGCCGAGGGTGCGCGCGGGTCGCTGTCCAAGCAACTGATCCGTGAACACGCGCTCGATGCCGGCCGCCAGCCACAGAAATACGGGATCGGCCTGAAGGAAGTCTGGTCGGTTCCGGAAGAGAATTTCCGTGAAGGCTATGTCCAGCACACGCTCGGCTGGCCGCTGGACAACAAGACGGGCGGCGGCAGCTTCCTCTACCACTTCCGGGACAATGGCGAGCCGTTCATCTCGCTCGGCTTCGTCGTTCACCTGAATTACGAAAACCCCTATATCGCGCCGTATCAGGAGTTCCAGCGCTGGAAGCACCATCCAGACATCCTGCCGCACATCGAGGGTGGCAAGCGGGTCGCCTATGGCGCGCGGGCCATCGTGGAGGGCGGCTTGCAATCGGTGCCGAAGCTCACCTTTCCGGGCGGGGCGCTGGTGGGCTGCGCGGCCGGCTTTGTCAACGTTCCACGCATCAAGGGCAGCCATAACGCCATGCTGACGGCGATGATGGCGGCTGATGCCGCCTTCGAGGCGATTACGGCCGGGCGCGCGGGCGATGAGTTGGAAGCCTATGAGGTGGCCTACAGGAAGTCGAATGTTTACAAGGAGCTCAGGAAGGTTCGCAACGTCAAGCCGATGCTGTCGCGCTTCGGCACTTTCCTTGGCACGCTGATCGGCGGGGTCGAGATGTGGACGACAAACCTGTTTGGCGGGTTTTCCTTCTTCGGCACGATGAAGCATGGCAAGACCGACGCGGAGAGCCTGAAACCCGCCAGCCGGTTCAAGCCCATCGACTATCCCAAACCCGACGGGGTGATCAGCTTCGACAAGCTGACGAGCGTGTCCTTCACCAACACCTATCATGAGGAGGACCAGCCGGTTCACCTCATCGTCGGGGATATGGAATTGCAAAAGCGCTCCGAGCTTGGCGTCTATGACGGACCGTCGGCGCGATACTGCCCGGCCGGCGTCTATGAATGGATCGCAGAGGCCGGCGGCGAAACGCGCTTCCAGATCAACGCGCAGAACTGCATCCACTGCAAGACGTGCGACATCAAGGATCCCAACCAGAACATCAACTGGGTGACGCCGGAGGGTGGCGGTGGGCCGGCCTACACCAACACCTGAGGGGAAAGGTGGACGGCGGCATTGCGGGAGCTGCCGCGCCGGGTTCTCAACCGCTGACGCCCTCTTGCGGGGCGGGTCACATGCTGTGAGAGTGCGGCGATGAAACGAAACCGCATCACGGCGTCGATCCTTGCGTCGATCCTTTCTGGCGGCGCGGCCATTCTGCTTGTTGCCTCCTGTCAGTCTCCGGGGGCTGTTCCGGGCGATCAGGCGAGCCGGGTGGTCATCGAGGAACTCCGCTTGCCGGACGGGTCGATTGTGCGGATGGCCGTGCCGCCCGCACCGCCGGAAAGCCGCATCTATGGGGACTTCGTGACGGCGAGGATTGCATCGCTGTCAAACCAGCCCGAGCTTGCGGCCGAGCGCTATGCCCGCGTGCTGGCGACGCGGCCCGATGACACCAGCCTGACGGAGCGGGCCGTGTTTTCGGCTTTGATCGCGGGCGACTTCGACGGCGCACGCAAGGTCGCAAACAGAGTGCCTGCGGGTGTTGCGGAGCGGGTTTCGCTGGTCAGGCTCGTGCGCGGCGTGGAAGCTTTCCGGCAGGGGCGCACCGGCGAGGTGGCCACGTTGATGCGGGGCGACAGGCTCGGCCCGTTCAACACGCTGGTTGCTGACGGCGTCAGTGCGTGGGCCATACTTGATTCGCAAGGACTGGAGGCGGCGCGGGCGGCGATGACCGGGCAACTCACCGGGGACGCGGTGTTTGACGGGGTCAATCTCTATATGCTCGGCCTGATCGAGCTGTCGGCTGGCGATGATGACGCAGCGCTGCGGACATTTGAGGCCACCTGGAGCACGGGGCTGCGGCTCGCGATCGCGACGGAGGCTCATGCGCGCCTCCTGGCGTCGCGCGGTCAGACGGAGCAGGCGATGCGCGTCATCGACACGTTCCGGCGTGAGGTCGGGCAAAATCCGTCGATCGAGCGGGTGGCGGCGGAGATCGCATCCGGCCAGCCGGTCGGGATTCAGCGTCTCAGCGCGCGTGAGGGCGCGGCGCTCGCGATTTAT
>JBGSUF010000162.1:0-9982 GCA_041736285.1 Hyphomonadaceae bacterium
CAGCACTGTCACCGCCGACGTCAGCCGCCCGGCATCGACCGGCCGCAGACCGGACGTGCGCACCGGCTCCATCCGCATGTCGCCACTGGCCGCTTCATCAACCCCTTGCGCCGCCCCTTGCCACCCCGACGCGCCGAGGCACAACACCGTCGCCGCACATTTCAACGCATTCCCAAACTTCGGACGAACCATCGCCAACCCTCCGCGCGGGGCCACGCGCGATCACGCGGGCCACATTAAAACAGCCCACAGCCCCGGCCATTGCCGGGCACTTCAGGCGCTCATGTCGTATCAACGGAGACGACTCCGTCCGCCCTGGAGCTGGACCCGGCTCCCGTGCGCACGACGATTGACGGCAGGTCTCCTGACTTGCGTGTCACCGGGCTTTCGCTTGCCTTCCCGGCCTTTCCCGCGAGGGGGGGGAGCCAGTGGCGTTTCGTCGCGAAAGCCCTCAACGCTTACAGTTGCGGGCACAGCGCCGGATTTTCACCGGCTTCCCTTTTCACCCGCCCCCGTGGAGGCAGGCACCGTCAATCACCTCCAGTCTAAGCCAGCGCTTTCGCGGACGCAACATGCAAGCCCTCGCTTCTGCCATCAAAATACCTGTTTCGGGGACTCCCATAACTTCATCTCCCGTGCTGTAGTCACGGAGATCAAAGCCTTCGCGGCGATCAACTCAGGGGACGGAACATGAAAACAGACATCATTCGTGCGATTATCGGCGCGGCGGCGCTCGCTGCCTTCGCCAGTGGCCCGGCAGCCTTCGCGCAAGGCGCTGACAGCATCAATTTCGGCGACGACGCAGGCCAGTTCACCAATGACGGTGAATGCGACGATCCCCGCTTCATCGGCGAAGGCGCGGCGATGGAACCGCTCTACTCCACCGACATGTGGCATGACGCGACCGATTGCGAAGCCGCCTTCACCGCAGGCAGCATTCGCCTGCGCACCCCGGAAGACATGCCTGATATCTATCAGGAAGAGGAATATGTGCGCGAAGTCTTCGAAGTGCTCCCGCTCCCGGCTGGCTTCGACTTCGGCGACAATTCGAGCGTCTGGGCCTATGACAATGAGTGCGATGACCCGCGCTTCGACTATGGCTGGGGCTCGGACTTCGACCCGACCCACATGGGCCGCGACGCTGCCGACTGCCAGAGCGAATATGAGGCCGGCTTCGTCAAGCTCGCTGCGGGCGGCGGCGATATCGAACTGCCCGTCAAGCCCGCAATCGACACCATTGATTTCGGCACCGACGAGGGCGATTTCGCCAATGACGGCGAATGCGATGACCCGCGCTTCAACGGCTCCAATGCCGCGTACACCGAAGAAGACACCTACCAGATGAAGGATGCGACCGACTGCCGCGCGTCCTACGAAGCCGGCACCATCCGCCTGAACTGAGGCATCTGACGACACGAGCATTGCAGCGGGCGGAGCCATCAAGGCCCCGCCCGTTTGCATTTCGCGCTGTTGCCGGACGGTCAGCGGCCCTACATCTGTCTGGGAAAGGAGACCATCATGGCCATCACACGCATCGAGCGCACCCGCGAAGAGTGGAAGCAGCGTCTCTCGCCCGAGCAATATCATGTCGGCGTCGAGGACGGCACCGAACGCGCCTTCACCCCCGGCAATTTCAACGACGAGAAGCGCGAGGGCCTTTACCACTGCGTCGGCTGCGGCACGGCCCTCTGGTCGTCGGAGCACAAGTTCGACAGCGGCACCGGCTGGCCGAGCTTCTGGCAACCGGCCAGCGAGAGCGTGATCGACACCCGGCGCGATTTCAAGCTCATCCTCCCGCGCACCGAATGCCATTGCGCAACCTGCGGGCTACACATGGGCCATGTCTTCAGTGACGGTCCCCAGCCGACGGGCAAGCGCTGGTGCATCAACGGCGTCGTGCTGGACTTCCGCCCCGCCGACTGACATCCGCCCCAACCCGCGTTTTCGGACAAATCCCGCTGGACAACTCCGCTTCAGGCTGATCCCCTGCGCGCTTCCCGGCATCGCCGTTTCGGAGTCCCAGCCATGCGCATTTCCGCCCTTCTCTCAGGCGCTTCGGCGCTCATCCTGATTCAGGCCTGCAACCCCATGAACACATCGAAGACAACCGATCCCGTCGCCGGAACCGCAGGCCAGACCACAGCCGCCCCGCGCGAGCGCGCCACCCCGCCCGTCGCTCCCCGCATCGACAAGGTGACCGAGCAGGTCGGCCGCACCCGCACCGACCCCTATGCCTGGCTCAAGGATGATAACTGGCAGCAGGTGATGCAGGATCCCTCCGTCCTGCGCCCGGACATCCGCGAATATCTGGAGGCCGAGAACGCCTACACCAAGGCCGAGCTTGAGGACCGCACCACCGCCCTGCGCGATGAATTGTTCGAGGAAATGCGCGGCCGCATCAAGGAAGACGACTCAAGCCTGCCGTCCGTCGATGGCCCGTGGGCTTACCTGACGCGCTACCGCACAGGCGGCGAATACCCCATCCTCGCCCGCAAGCCCGCCGCCGACCTCTACAACACCGACGTCGAAGGCGACATTCTGATCGACGGCGACGCCCTGGGCGAGGGGAAGGCATTCTTCAGCTTCGGCAGTGTCGAGCACTCGCCCGACCATCGCTACGTCGCCTATTCCTATGACGATCAGGGCTCGGAATACTACACCATCCGCATCCGCGACCTCGCCACCGGCCAGGACCTTCCGGACGTGATCGAGAAAACCGCAGGCGATTTCGTCTGGGGCAAGACGTCTGACACGCTCTACTGGGTCGAGCGCGACACCAATGGTCGCTACACCGCCGTCTTCTCCTACAAGATCGGCTCGAACGTCTCGACCGAGCTTTACCGCGACCCTGACCTTGGCTTCTTCGTCGGCGTCGGCGAAAGCCAGTCGGGCGAGTTCATCTTCATCACCGCCAACGATCACACGACGTCGGAATGGCGCTATTTCCGTGCCGACGCCATTGATCCGGAGCCGATACTCATCGCCCCGCGCGAAACCGGCGTCGAATACAGCGTCGAGCACTATGACGACGGCTTCGTCATCCAGACCAATGCCGACGGCGCGCTCGACTTCAAGATCGTCACCGCCCCGCTTTCCGATCCATCACGCGCCAACTGGACAGACCTTGTGCCGCATCGCCCCGGCACGCTCATCCTCGACATGATTGCGCTGGACGACTGGCTGATCCGGCTGGAGCGCCAGGACGGCCTGCCGCGCATCGTCGTGCGCGCCCGCGAGACCGGCGAGGAGCACTCCATCGCCTTTGACGAAGCCGCCTATGATCTCGGCGTCGGCGCCGGTTACGAGTTCACGACCGACATGGTCCGCTTCGATTATGCCTCCCCCGCCACTCCCGAACGTGTCTACGACTACAACCTCGCCACGCGGGAACGGACGCTGCGCAAGGAGCGTGAAGTCCCATCCGGCCACAATCCGGCTGACTACGTGGTCGACCGCGTGATGGCCCCGGCGCAGGATGGCGAACTTGTGCCGATCACCCTTCTGCGCCGGGCCGACACACCGATTGACGGTTCCGCGCCCCTTCTCCTCTACGGCTATGGCAGCTACGGCATCACCATCCCGGCGGACTTCCGCACAGGTCGCCTCAGTCTTGTCGATCGGGGCTTTGTCTATGCCATCGTCCACCCGCGCGGCGGCATGGCAAAGGGCTACCAGTGGTATCTGGACGGCAAGCTCGACAAGAAGATCAACACCTTCACCGACTATATCGACGCCGGCCGCTACCTCGTGGCCGAGGGCTACACCTCGGAGGGCCGGGTTGTCGGCATGGGTGGATCGGCGGGCGGCCTGCTGATCGGCGCTGCGGCCAATCTCGACCCGGAACTCTTCGCCGGCCTGATCGCGGCGGTGCCCTTTGTCGACGTCATCAACACAATGTCCGACGACAGCCTGCCCCTGACCCCGCCGGAATGGCCCGAATGGGGCAATCCCTTGGTCTCGGCCGCCGACTACGATCAAATCCTGGCCTACAGCCCGTATGACAACGTCACCGACAAGCCTTATCCGGCCATGCTGATCACCGGTGGCCTGTCCGATCCGCGCGTCACCTATTGGGAACCGTCCAAATGGGCCGCAAAACTGCGCCATGAGTCACCAGACGCCGGGCCTTATTTCCTGCGCGTCAATATGGACGCAGGTCACGGCGGCGCGTCCGGGCGGTTCGAGGGACTGAAGGAAACGGCGATCGAATTCGCCTTCGCCCTCGCCGTCGTCGGACAGGTGCCGGGCCTGGCGCTCGAGCCGTAGCAGCAGCCACCAAAAAGGGCGGGGCGCCGGTCAGCGGCCCGCCCATTATCCTGCCGGGCATTATCGAACGGGCGCCAGCGCCGGTTCAGATCACATCAAGCCATGAACGCGCAGCATCTCCCGGCCTGCAAACACGAAAAGCACCAGCGACGCCATCGCGAAGACAAGGAAGCGCAGCGTCACCCGGCCGCTCAGCACCTGCACGAGCGAGTGCACCACCCGCAGCGCGACATACCCCCAAGCCAGTCCTGACGTCAGACCGTCAGCCCCGCCGGTGATCGCTGCAAAGAACATCAGCGCATAGAAGATGACCGGCTGTTCGTGCAGATGGTTGTAATTGTCGGCCACCGCCCGCACGCCCGCCGGCAGGCGGTCGGCATAGGTGCCGGGATGGCGCATATGGTCAGGATCGAGCTTGACTTTTTGCATCGCGGGAATGCGCGTTGCATACATCCAGACCCACATCACCAGCGTCCAGCACACCAGCGCAAGCACGGGCATCAGGAACAAAGACATCTCGCTCTGAAAGCCGTCCAGCATCGCTTTCGCCAGCCCTGCGGCCCGCTCGTCGGTATTGAATTCCATTTCTGCCCCCTTCGCCCCTCAGGGCCTCGCCCACGCCAACTCGGCTTCGGCAAAATGACTGTCAAGAAATTCGAGGAAAGCCGCAATATCGGCGGCCACGATCCCATGACCGCCAGCGCGCATGTAAAAGACAAGGTCCGCTCCGGCCCGGAAGTCTCTCATCTCGCCCTGCTCCAGTCCCGGCGAGCCGTAGAGCCGCCAGACGACCGATGCGCCCTGCGCCGCGCGATAGCTCGAATTGGGATCAGACCAGACATCCCGTCGCCCGTTGCCCAGCATCACCGCGCGCGGCGCAATCAGCGCGATGAGTTGGTGCTGGTCCACTGGCAGGGCGTCCAGATCGTCCGCAAACGCCCCATATTCAGGCGCAAACC
Source organism: Hyphomonadaceae bacterium (assembly GCA_041736285.1). GTDB lineage: Bacteria > Pseudomonadota > Alphaproteobacteria > Caulobacterales > Hyphomonadaceae > JBGSUF01. Next base: position 5,226 of record JBGSUF010000162.1, read on the forward strand.
AGTAGGGGTAGCCGCCGCCAAACCCGCCCTTGGCCCCGGTCACGCCGCCCAGCCCCTCGCCCGTCGTCGAGCGCGACAGAGACCCGCCGCCAAAACCGGACTGATGGGAAAACACCAGTTCGATCCGCGTGTCCCATGCCGCCGCAACCAGGGCGGCCTTGCCATGTCGCGAATGTCCCCACACGGCCGTGCGCGCCGGATCGGCCCGCGTGTCAGCGTCCAGCATGTCGATCACGGCCGAATAGCCAAACGCCCAGACCGCAATCGCGCCGGTGGACGCAACGCCTTCGCTCGCCCGCAGGCTTTCCAGCGACTGGTACGCCGCCGCCTTGCTGTCGGGCACGATCTCGCTGGCGTAAAAGCTGCCATAGGCATAGCCCCGGTCGATGAACTCTCCGACCGGCTGGGACGCGATATACTCGCCGAAGATCGACGTGACCGCCCAGCCGGCAAATCCGCCAAACTCCGTCTGCGTGCAGTTTCCGCCCTCCGGCGCCGTCAGCTGTGTCGATTGGAAGGCGAGGCAATTGTTTGAAAAGCTCTGGAAGATGACGACCGGTACAGGGCCTGACGCCTGTTTCGGCCAGGCAATCGCAAAGTGGAACGTCCGCGCCCCCGCCCCCCGGCCCAGCGTGATGGGGGTTTCCTCAAGCACTGCCCGCCCGTCCAGATAAGCGGCATCGGCCACGCGGGTCTCACCGATGGAGACGGAGAGCCCTTTCGGCCATGGCCCATAGACGCTCCCCTCGAACGCCGCCTTCAGGCCCGCCCGCTGCGCCTCCCAGTCGGATGCGTCCTGCGCACTGATGGCGGGGCTTGGCAGCGGCTTTCTGTCGGTCTCCAGGCTGGCATAGTTCAGCCCCAGCATGGTGCAGTTGCTGACGACCAGCAGCGTGATGCCGCCAAGCACCGCAAAGCCGAGCCATTTCAAAATCCTGAGTATCATTCAATTCCCCTCAAGCAAGTTCTGACGCATCGGAGCGGGCCGCGAACGGGCGCTTGCGCAGCAGCAACGCTCCCAAAACGCCAGCCTGACGCGAAACAATGGACCGGAGCCTCACATTTGTCGCGAAAACCAAAGACCGCCAACCATGGCCGAGCAAGTGACGTTTGCGTGTGCGGGCGCTCTATTCGGCCGCGGCCGCTTCAGCCTCCGCGGCGGCACGTTCGGTCGCCAGCGCCTCGGCCTTCGCCTCGACCAGACCCACAATGTGCTCGATCATGTCGGTATTGCTGACCTTGTGGTCCTGCTTGCCGGCAATATACATCATTCCCGCCTGAGCGCCGCCGCCGGTGAAGCCGAGATCGGTCATCGACGCTTCGCCCGGCCCGTTGACCACGCACCCGATGATGGAGAGCGAAATCGGCTCGGAAATGTGCGCCAGCCGCTTCTCCAGCGTCTCCACGGTGGTGATCACGTCAAAGCCCTGCCGCGCGCAGGACGGGCAGGCGATAATGTTGACCCCCCGCGTGCGCAGGCCAAGGCTCTTGAGGATGTCGAACCCGACCTTGATCTCCTCCACAGGATCGGCCGACAGCGAAACCCGGATCGTGTCACCAATCCCCGCCCAGAGCAGCGAACCGAGCCCGATGGCCGACTTCACCGTCCCCGTGCGCAGTCCGCCAGCCTCGGTGATGCCGAGATGCAGCGGTGCGTCCGTCGCGTCCGCCAGCCCGTGATAGGCCGCCACCGTCATGAAGATGTCCGACGCCTTGACCGAAATCTTGTATTCGTGAAAGCCGAGGTCATCGAGAATGCGGACATGATCGAGCGCGCTTTCCACCATCGCGTCCGGGCATGGCTCGCCATATTTCTCCAGAAGGTGGCGCTCCAGCGAGCCGCCATTGACGCCGATCCGGATCGAGCAGCCATTCGCCCGGGCCGCATTCACGACCTCCTGCACCCGCGCCTTCGAGCCGATATTGCCCGGATTGATCCGCAGGCACGCCGCGCCCGCATCCGCCGCTTCGAGGGCGCGCTTGTAGTGGAAGTGGATATCGGCCACCAGCGGCACATTCGAGCCGCGAACGATCTGACGGAAGGCCGCCGTCGACTCCTCGGTCGGACAGGAGACCCGCACGATGTCGGCCCCCGCCTCTTCCAGCGCATGGATCTGCGCAAGGGTGGCGGGCACGTCCTCGGTCGGCGTGTTGGTCATGGACTGAACGGCGATCGGGGCATCGCCGCCGATTTCGACCTTTCCGACACGGATTTTCCGCGAATGGCGGCGCAGCACGCTGCGCCATGGGCGGATGCTGTCATGTCCTGCAGTCATGGGTGTTCTCCGGTGTTCAGGTCACGCTCTAGCACAGCGCGCCGCTCGCCCCAAACACATTGGCCGACAGTCGCCCGATGGCAAGCCTCACGGCAAGGCGCGTCAGCGCGTCGGTGAACCGTCCGAAACGGCGGCCGTCAGCGGCTCGATCGTCGAGGCTGCCAGCGCCGCGGCCTCATCGACGCTGATCGCGTAGACGGGCGTTGCGTCAGGGCCGAGCGCTGAAATCACCACATCGCCGACCCGCCATTCGAATGCGCCGCCATCGCGCGCCTGAACCGTCCAGCCGGCGCCAATCCGCGGCCGGAAGGTTTCCCCCTCCGACATGGTGCGCGAGCGAAACACGGTGCCGTCAGCGCCGCGCACTTCCAGCCAGCCGCGACGGACGGCGTGAATCTCAAGCTGCATGCTCGCCTCAGCGTCGACCCGCGCCAGGTCCACTTCGTCAAAGATTGCCACCCGGGCACCGTTGACCGGCACGATCTCGCCGTCGGCGACCACAACATCGTCGCCGTCGCGGCCAAACATCTGCGTCGCCACGATCGCGCCGATGGCCCCGACGAACACAACGGCCGCTGCCACACCTGCAAGCGAAACCACCCGCGCCCGCATGCGATCACGCGGTGTCGTGTCGATTTCAACCTCGGCGGCCTCGGAAATGGCGCCGCACTGGATTTCGTAGCGCCTGACCACCTCGACCGGATCAAGTCCGAGATGGCGGGCATAGGCGCCGAGATACATCTTCATGTAGGTGAACGGGACAAGCTTTACGTTCATTGTCTCGATGGCTTCGAGATAGTCGCGGCGGATTTTCGTCTCCGCTGACACGGCCGCCAGATCAAGACCGCGCGCTTCGCGCAGGCGCATCAGGCCCTCCCCCGTCCGCACAAGGGGATATTCCCCTTCCGTCGTGCTGAGGAATTGCGAAATCGGGTCGACGACTTCCGGCGCGATCGGCTCGCCGCTGGAAACTTCGCCCGTGATCTCGTCGTTCGCGCTGCTCATTGCTTGTCCTGACCGGCGTCCCCGCCGTCCTCTTGCATGGCTGGCCTGCCGCATGGATGGCAGGCCCTGATCTTGACGGAACCCGCCGAACCGGTCTTCCGCCCGTGAAGTCCGACGCGCAGGCGTCAGGCGCGCTATTGCGACCCGGCCCGCGTGTGCCTGTTTCTGATGCATGCAAACATCACGCCGCTCATGCGCAATCTATGAGTGACCGGCTGTATCCGCAAGCATCACACCTGCAGATTGTGTAACCTCGCCAGCCCTAATAATTCGTTTCGGAACGAACCGTTTGATCTTGCAATGCCGGTGTCGAAATCCTTGAGGAAGTCGCCGAGATGGATCGAACGTATCAGACGCTTCACCGGGCCGATCCCTCCGGCTGGCATGGACAGCCTTCTGAACCCCAGCGCAACCAGCGCCAGCGCCTCCAGCGGACGCCCCGTCGCCTCCCCGCAAACCGAAACTGGAATGCCGAGCCGGTCACAGTCGCTCGCGACCTGTCTCAGAAAGCGCAGCGACGGCCCCGACAGCATGTCGTAGCGTTCGGCCAGTTTTGGCACATTGCGGTCGGCGGCATAGAAAAACTGCATCAGGTCATTGGTGCCAACGGAGATGAAATCCACCTCCCCCGCCAATGCGCCGAGATTGTAGGCCAGCGCCGGAACCTCCAGCATCACGCCGATGCGGATATCGGAGGGCAGTTCATGGCCCTGCCGGCGGGTCCAGTTCAGCTCGGCCCGGACGTGATCGCGCGCCATGAAGAACTCCTCCGGCAGCGTCACCATCGGGAACATCAGGCTGAGCTTTCGTCCGGCTGCGGCCCGGATCAGCGCACGAAGCTGGCGGCGAAACAGCCCCTTGTGCTCCAGCGCGAGCCGGATCGAGCGCACACCCATGGCGGGGTTCTCCTCCCGGCCTGCATCAAAGCCCGGCAGTATCTTGTCACCGCCAAGGTCGACCGTCCGGAACAGCACGGGGCGCTCCCCGGCAATGTCCAGCACGCGGGCGTAGAACGCCGTCTGCTCGTCCACGCGCGGCAGCGTTGCGGAGACAAGAAACTGGAATTCCGTCCGGAACAGGCCGATGCCCTCGGCGCCGGTCTCGTCGAGCTGGTCGACATCGAGGCGAAGCCCGCCATTCAGCATCAGCGAGATCCGGATTCCGTCACGCGTTTCTGCCGGCTGGGCCCGCAGTCGGCGAAATTCCGCGCGGCGCTGCCCGCGCAGCGCAATCCGGGCGTCATAGCTCGCCGTAATGTCCGCGTCCGGGCGCACATGCACCGCGCCCTCCTCGGCATCGACGATGATCGTGTCGCCCTCCTCCACCACGGAGTCGAAACGTGGAACGTTGGACACGGTCGGAATGTCGAGCGCCCGGGCGACGATGGCGGCATGCGAGGACGCGCCGGCCTCCTCCAGCACCAGTCCCGCCAGCCCTGCATCGCGGTATTCGAGCAGCTCAGCCGGGCCGAGCCGC
>JBGSUF010000067.1:0-2049 GCA_041736285.1 Hyphomonadaceae bacterium
TGCGATCGCGGCGCCGAGGGCGAGCGTCGCCGCCTCCCCTGGCAGATGCACGGTGATGTCAGCGCGTGTGTCAGGCATCGGCGGGATCGGCCTGATGGGTCCACACGGCGAGGTGATTGCCGCCCGGCTCGCGAAATTCGAACCGCCGCCCGCCGGGAAAGCCGAACACGTCCTTCAGCATCTGCCCGCCGCAATCGAGAACGCGCGTGCGGGCCTCCTCGATATCCTCGGCGTAGATCACGACCAGCACGCCATCGACCGGCGCCCCGGTGAAAAATCCGCCATCGCGCCCGCAATCGGCAGCCCGGAAAGACTGATAATCCGGCCCGTAATCGTCAAACACCCACCCGAATGCCCGCGCGAAAAACGCGGTCGAGGCCGCAACGTCGCGGCTCGGCCATTCGATGTAGTCGATGTGATTGGTCTTCGTCATGGCGCTGTGCTCCGAGCGGCGGTGGGCGTGGCAGGCTGAAACAGAACATCAATCGAACAAGTGCGCGCTTGTCAAATCGTGACGGGGGCGTCATAAATTCATCCGCGACGACGCCGGAGAGGCGGCGGCCGGTCGTCCTTTGCAGGCAGGTCTGGCGTGTATGTCAGAGCTTGCCCTTGCACTGCGGCGGCGGGTCGATAAATGAACGAGTGCGGAAGGCGCAGGCCGCAAGGACTGCGACGGGGACCGAGGGCGTCCCCGGACAACAAGGCCTCAAGACAGGGCCAGACAACAGGGAAAGACAATCTCGCATGGCGAAGATCACTTACATTGACCACACCGGCCAGGAACGCGTGGTCGAAGGCAAGAATGGCGAGACCGTGATGGAAGTCGCCGTCAAGAACGGCATTCCGGGCATCGACGCCGATTGTGGCGGCGCCTGCGCCTGCGCCACCTGCCATGTGTATGTCGACGAGGCCTTCATGGCCGAAGTCGGCACGCCGGAGGAAATGGAGCAGTCCATGCTGGACTTCGCCGAGGGCGTGAAGCCGAACTCGCGCCTGTCGTGCCAGATCCAGATTCGCGACGCCCTTGACGGCCTCAAGGTCACCACCCCGGAAAACCAGCACTAGCGGGGCCCCCCGGGGGGCACGCGCTCAGCCCGGTGTCTCCGGACCGGCCCTGCCGGTGCGGGTGTTTGTGCTGGGGGATGGGGCTTGGTCGCTACGGTTGGCCCGTATTCCTTGCGCCCGCCGTCAGCTGAAACCGGCGGGGCGCTCGGCGGCGACGCCGAGTTCTGCTTCGATGGCCGCGGCGAGGGTGATCATCGGGCCTTCGCGGAAGAGCGGTGCCCAGAGGCTGGTCGCCACCGGAACGCGGGATGTGGCGGCTTCTGCGTCGGTGACGCCGCCGAAGATGCTGCGCGGCTGGCTCTCGATGAAGCCGGAGCGGAAGGCCAGTTGCGGGTGACCGCTGAAATTGGTCGCCGTCAGCATGCCGCCCGCGAAATTCGGGCCGAGCACCACGTCCAGCCCCTCGAACGCCACGTGCATGGCCTGCATCGTGCGGCGGCGCAGCCGGTCAATCTGGATCAGGTCGATGGCGGAGAGGAAACGCGTGGCGCGGAACGTGTTCGGCCAGGCGGCATCCTCCTGCCATTTCAGCCGGTCATCATCGCCTGACAGCGTCATTTCCTCGAAGGCGGCAGCGGCTTCGGCGAGAAGTTGCTGGGTCAGGACGCCATAGGGCAGCGCTTCGGGGGCAAAGGGCGCGATGGTGACGCCAAGGCGGCGCGCAGCTTCCAGCGCAGCGCGGTCGCTGTCGCTGCCCTCCTCCATCCACTGCGCGTTGACGCCGACGCGAAGGCCGGAGACGCCGCCGCGCGGGTCAAAGGTGAACGGCATGTCGAGGCTGGACTCATCGGCGGGGTCGCTGCCGTTCATGACCGCCAGGATGAGCGCGGTGTCACTGGCGCTGCGCACCATCGGGCCGATCTTGTCGAGGCTCCAGCACAGCGCCATCCCGCCGGCACGGCTGATCCGGCCGAATGTCGGTCGCAGGGCGGTCGTGCCGCAGCGGTGCGACGGGGAGACGAGCGAGCCCAGCGTCTCTGTGCC
>JBGSUF010000257.1:0-1946 GCA_041736285.1 Hyphomonadaceae bacterium
CCTTCTTCCCCTTCGCCGATGGCCTGTTGCAGGCCGCGTCAGCCGGGGCGAGCGCCGTGATCCAGCCGGGCGGCTCGATCCGGGATGACGAGGTGATCGCCGCCGCCGACGCCGCCGGTCTCGCCATGGTGTTCACCGGGATGCGGCATTTCCGGCATTGAGGCGCACTTGATCGACGCCGCCTTGTTTTCATTTTCCTCAAAGGGCTCTAAAGGCTCAGGCACGAAATCTGGCGCCGTGAAAAATTGGCACCGTGCAAATCTGGCGCGGTGAAAATCTGGCGCAGCGAGAATTTGACTCAGTGACTGGCACATCAAGAGGCGCGGCATGTCGGATGTTGAAGTGATTGAACGCGAGGCGCTGGCCGCGATTGCGGCGGCAACCGATCTGGCTGCGCTCGACGCCGTGCGCGTGGCCGAGCTTGGCAAGAAGGGGCGCGTCTCCGGCCTGATGAAGACGCTCGGCGCCATGAGCCCTGATGAGCGCCTTGAAATGGGACCAAAGCTCAACGCGCTGCGCGATCTCGTCGACGAAGCGGTGCGCTCGCGCAAGGCGAGGCTTGAGGACGCCGCGCTCGACCAGCAGATTGCCCGCGACCGGCTCGACATGAGCCTGCCGGAACGCCCGTTGCCGGTCGGCGCGCTGCACCCTGTCATGCAGGTGTTCGAGGAGATTGCCAGCGTGTTCGGCGACATGGGCTTTTCGGTCGCCGAAGGCCCGGACATCGAGGACGACTGGCACAATTTCACTGCGCTGAACTTCCCGCTCGGCCATCCGGCCCGCGAGACCCACGACACGTTTTTCATGGCGGCGGATGAGCACGGCGCGCAGAAAGTGCTGCGCACCCACACGTCTCCGGTGCAGATCCGCACGATGATGAGCCAGAAACCGCCAATCCGGATCATCGCGCCCGGCCGGGTTTACCGCAATGACTGGGACGCCACCCACACGCCGATGTTCCATCAGGTCGAGGGACTGGTGATCGACCGGCAGGTCCATATGGGCCATCTGAAAGCCTGCCTTGTCGACTTCGTGAAGGCGTTCTTCGAGGTCGATGATGTGGTCGCGCGCTTCCGGCCGCACTTTTTCCCCTTCACTGAGCCATCAGCCGAGATGGACGTGAAATGCGACCGCTCGGGCGGCAATGTGAAGATCGGCTCCGGCGAGGACTGGCTGGAGATTCTCGGCTGCGGCATGGTTCATCCGAACGTGCTGTCCAATTGCGGCATCGACCCTGAGGAGTATCAGGGCTTTGCCTTCGGCATGGGCGTGGATCGTCTGGCGATGCTGAAATACGGCATGCCGGACCTGCGGCCCTATTTCGAGAGCGACGTGCGCTGGATACAGCATTACGGCTTCCGGCCCTGGCTGTCGCCAAGCCTGAGCGGGGGGCTGAGCTGATGAAATTCACCCTCTCCTGGCTGAAGGACCACCTTGTCACCAAGGCGACGCTTCAGGAAATCGTCGACGCCATGATCATGGCCGGGCTGGAGGTCGAGCATGTCGACAATCCGGCCGAAAAACTGAAGGCGTTTTCAGTCGCGAAGGTCATCGAGGCGGCCCAGCATCCGGACGCCGACAAACTGCGCCTTTGCCGTGTCGAGACGCGCGACGGCGAGAAGCAGATTGTCTGCGGCGCACCGAATGCCCGCGCTGGCATGACCGCCATCTATGCCCCGCTCGGCACCTTCATTCCGGGCCTGAACTTCTCGCTCGACAAGAAACCCCGCAGGATTCGCGGCGTCGAGAGCCATGGCATGCTGTGCTCCGCCGCTGAGCTGGAGGTCGGCGAGGGCCATGACGGCATCATCGACCTGGACGGCGCGTGGGAGGTTGCAACCCCGGCGGCCGATGCCCTCGGACTGAACGATCCGGTGATCGAGTTCGAGGTGACGCCCAACCGGCCCGACTGGCTCGGCGTCGTCGGCATCGCGCGCGATCTGGCC
>JBGSUF010000261.1:0-2729 GCA_041736285.1 Hyphomonadaceae bacterium
GACGCGGGTTTCGGCCGGCGGCCGGGCGATGCCGAGGCTGTTGCGGCCGTTGGTCATGGGGGCGGGCGCCATCAGGGCGTCCAGCGCGGGGGCAATCGTCATGTGTCTCACTCCAGCGGGGTCAAGGCCCGCAGCAGTTTGTGGGATCGCTTATGTAGGCGATGGCGAACGAAATGCCAAAGGGCGAGATTCACCCCGCATGATTAGCAGAGCGCAAACGGCGTTCGTGTATGGCTCGATCGGATCGGAGAGGTCGGGAGTTCCGCAATCCACGGGAGACATTGTCCATGTATGACGCACGCAGCGCGGGCATGAAGGGCCACCTTGGCAAGCCGCTGATGATTGGGGCGATGGTCATCGTCGCCGTGATCGCGCTTGCGCTGGTCGGCTTTGCGGTGTGGTGGACGCAGGTCAGGCAGCTCCCGGTCGGTGCGGCCTCGGAGATGACGACGCAGATTGCCACAATAGAGAGCAGAGGGCTTGAGGCGCGCGTCGCGGCGCGGCTGGAGGAGACCGGGCTGAACGAGATTCTGCCGCAGATGCAGACATTCGCCAGCACCCGCCAGGGCCTTGCCGCCTGCATAAGGGGCTTTCCAGACGCGGGCTTCAAACGTTATCGCGATGCCTACCTTGCCCGCAACGCGCCGCGCTTTGCGGCGCTTCAGGCCAAGCGGGACGAAATGGCGCGTATCAATGAGCCCGATCCGACGGACGAACAGGCAATACGGCGGGCGCTGCGCGATGGCAGCCTCGCCGTGGATGTGGAGACAACGCTGCGCGCGTCTGCATCCGACTTTGCCGACCTGTCGTGGAACGAGCCGGATGCGGAGCGGTGCCGCCAGCTCCTGGTCGAGGTGCAGACCGGCAGGGCCGACCTGCCGCCGGTGCGGTAACGCCCGGCCACGGGCAGCGCGCAACGAAATCTCAAGGTCTGACGCGCCAGTGTCCGCGAAAGGTCAGAAGGAGACGGCGATGAAGATATCTTTTCGGGGTGTGGCAGTGTCGGGGCTCGGCCTCATGATGGCGGCGGGCGCAGGGGCGCAAGTCAGCCCGAATGCCGCCGCCGCAGAAGCCGACGCGGTTGTTGGCGCCTATGGCACGGCGATCTCGACCTGCGATTCAGATACGTTCAGCGACCTGCACGCGCCGGGCTTCAAGGGGATGGCGGTCAACAGCCGAACGTCGGAATTCAACGGATCGGCGCTGGCACTGATGTGCATGTCGCAGTTCCGCTGGGAGGTGTCGATGCAGGTGCTGGACCGGTGGGGCAATGACGACATGCAAGTGCGAACGATCGAGGCGTCGGGCATCCTGTTCCGGCCGGACGGTTCGGCAAATCCCAACAACATGCGCCTGACGCTGGTGCTGGAGCGCGGGGCCGACGGGGCGTTCGGCGTGGTGCACTCGCATTACTCGGTGCCGCTGTCACAGGCGCCGCAGCCGCGCGAAGCGCCAACGGGCGTGGACTGAACGCAAACCCTCGCCGCGATAAGGGGACGAAATGACGGCGGCGCGGCTCCGATGGGGGCCGCGCCGCGTATTTTTGTTCAGGCCACCGTGATCAGGCCACCGCGTTCAGGCCAACGCGTTCAGGCGAATTGCGGGGCGACCTTGAGGTTTTTCACCCAGCCGAGCTTTTCCCAGACCAGCAGCGTGGTGCCGTTATAGTCCACGATGCGGTTCCATAATCCCTTGCGCGGGCGGTGGAGGGCCGATTGCGGCTCGTCATGATGGTGATCGTGAAACGCCTCACCGCCGGTCAGGAGCGCCAGAAAATGCGTGAACCAGACCGGTGTCTTCAAATGGCCGAAGACGTTGATGCCGAGCGTGGTCGCATGGAACTGCACGGCGCGGCCAAGAATGACGGCGGCGTGGATGATCGCCGTCAGCACGAGCGAGCCGCCCGTCGCCCAGACGATCAGATAGATCACGGCCGGCAGAACCAGGTGCACGATGAGCGACGCCAGATTGTAGTGGCGGTCCATCAGGCGGACCAGGACATTGTCCTTCAGCCAGAGCGGATGCGGCCGCTGCAGGTCACGCTTGTCGCGCCAGAGCAGCCAGCCAACCCAGGCCCAGGCCTTGGATTCGTGCGGATTGTGCGGGTCGCCGGGCTTGTCGGAGAAGCGGTGATGCTGGGAATGGTAATTCACCCAGTCCTTGACCGTGCCCTGCATGGCAAAGATCAGCGAGGTGAGCGCGATGAGCTGCGCCGGCCATTTCAGCTCACCGGCGCGGTGCTGGATGACGCGGTGCAGCGGGCCAATGCCGAGATTGCACAGATAGATCGCTCCGGCGCAGGCAAGAATGCCGTAGATCGCATACGTCCAGTGCAGATGAAGCGCGTTCAGCGCAAGGCCGAGAACGATCATGGTGATGAGAAGGACAAGGCCGAGCGCGGGGTAGATGAAGGCTGAGAAAAGACTCGGAATATCGATCGTCTTCCAGCTTTTCGGGATGGCGATGGAACGCGGGATCATCTGTTCTGGAGGCTCCGTTGAGGGTGGCCGACATCGGGATGTCGCCACGGGGAATGGTTTCCACTTACGGCATTTTTCTTAACAGACCACAGCCGCCAGCAGAAAGTGACGCAAGTGTCATGGACATGAAAGCGGCGAAGCTGAGTTTGGTTCCGGTTGTCTGAGAATGTATCTTGTTTGCATCAGTGACAGCGCTCAGATGGCGCGGACGATTTCCTCGACCATCTTCTTGGCGTCGGCCAGCAGCAT
>JBGSUF010000327.1:0-3971 GCA_041736285.1 Hyphomonadaceae bacterium
GTCGCCGGAGCTGTTGCCGGAGCGCCGGGGGCCTCGCGGGAAGCCCCTGCGGGCGGTTGTGTGTCGCTCTGTGGGCCGCAGCCGGCCACGAGGCCGCACGCGATGAGGGCGGGAAGAACGGCGTTCCGGGTCGGTCTCATCGGGGAATCTCGCTTTGAGGCTGTGTGAATGCGGCGTGTGGTACAAGTGTTCGGCATCAGGGTCTTGTGCAGGCAGGCCCGGCACCCTTACAAACAGGGATAACAGACAACGTTCCGCTTTACCGCGCCGGAAACGGGAGGGGAAGCCGGAGGGAGACACAAGGGAGAAGACGAATGCTTGGGCTCATGCAGGACTGGCCGCTGACGGTCGACAGGGTGTTCGACCACGCGCGCACCATCTATGGCGATCGCGAGATCGTCACCCGCACGGTCGCCGGGCCGATCGTGCGGACGACCTATGCGCAGATGTATGATCGCGCGCGGCAGGTTTCCGAGGCGCTGGTCGCCGATGGCATCCGGCTTGGTGACAGGGTTGCGACGCTGGCCTGGAACACGGCCGACCACATGGAGACGTGGTACGGCACGATGGGCATTGGGGCGATACTGCACACGGTCAATCCGCGCCTGTCGGCAGAACAGCTCGTCTATGTGATCAACCATGCCGGAGATCGCATCCTGTTCTTCGACACCACTTTCATCCGGCTGATCGAGGCGGTCGCGCCGCACCTGAAGACGGTCGAGCGCTTTGTCATTTATGGCGGCCCGGCGGACATGCCGGAGACCACGCTGCAGAATGTCACCTCCTACGAGATGTATATCGACGGACGCGGGACCGACACGCCATGGGGCGGGTTTGACGAGCAGACGGCCTGCGGGCTGTGCTACACGTCCGGCACGACGGGCAACCCGAAGGGCGTGCTCTACAGTCACCGCTCCAACGTGCTGCATACTCTGTTCGTGCTGCAGCCCGATGCGCTCAACACGGGCACGTCGGATGTGATCCTTCCGGTCGTGCCGATGTTCCATGCCAATGCCTGGGGCCTCGCCTTTGCTGCGCCGGCAGTGGGGGCCAAGATCGTCATGCCCGGCGCACGCATGGACGGGGAAGCCATCTATGAGCTGCTGGACAGCGAGAAGGTGACGATGACGGCCGCAGTGCCGACGGTGTGGCTGATGCTGATGCAGTATCTGGAGCAGACCGGGAAACTGCTCCCGCACCTCAAGCGCGTGGTGATTGGCGGATCGGCCGTGCCGGAAAAAATCCTGCGCACCTTCGAAGAGAAGTATGAGGTCGAGGTCGGCCACGCCTGGGGGATGACGGAAATGTCGCCGCTTGGCACAGTCGGGACGGTTCCGGCCGCGCTCGCCGGTGCCGATATCGACACGCGCATCAGCTACAAGCTGAAGCAGGGCCGGGCGCCGTTCGGTGTCGAGATGAAAGTGGTGGACGATGCCGGCCACGAGCAGGCACGCGACGGCAAGTCGTCGGGTCGGCTGCTGGTGCGCGGCCCGGCCATCGCGCGGGCGTATTTCCGCGGCGAGGGCGGCCAGATTCTCGATGAGGATGGCTGGTTCGACACAGGCGACGTCGCCCACCTCGACCAGTATGGCACGATGCAGATCACCGACCGCGCCAAGGACGTCATCAAGTCCGGCGGGGAGTGGATTTCCTCCATCGACATCGAGAACATCGCCGTGGGTCATCCGAAGCTTGCGAACGCGGCGGCGATCGGAATCTACCATCCCAAATGGGATGAGCGGCCGCTGCTGATCTGCCAGCCAAAGCCGGGCGAGACGGTGACGAAGGAAGACGTGCTGGCCTTCCTTGAGGGCAAGATCGCCAAATGGTGGACGCCGGACGATGTGGTCTTCGTGACGGAAATCCCGCTTGGGGCCACCGGCAAGATCAACAAGCTGGCCCTGCGCGAGACGTTTGCCGATTACCGGCTGCCAACGGCGGTCTGACGGGGGATCAGCGGCCCGCAAGACCGTCAGGCAATGCTGACGGTCTTGCGGTTCACAAAGGCGCGGATGCCGTCGGCGGCGAGTTCCCGTCCATAGCCCGACTGCTTGACCCCGCCAAAGGGCAGGCGCGGATCGCTCGACACCATGGCGTTGACGAAGGTGGAGCCGGCTTCGAGGTCACGCACGGCGGTCTCGATCTCGGCCTGCTCGCGGGTGAAGATGGCGGAGCCGAGGCCGAACGGGCTGTTGTTGGCGCGCTGTATGGCATCGCTGAGGCTGGCCACTTTCCAGAGCCCGGCCACAGGGCCGAAAACTTCCTCGCGGGCCATCGGGGCATTGTCGGGGATGCCGGTGATGACATGGGGGGCGGTGAACCAGCCGCGTTCGGGCAGGTCACGCTGACGGGTGAGGCATTTCGCGCCGCTTGCGAGGGTTTCGAAGACCTGCCGGTCCACCTCCTCGCGGCCACTTTGGGTGGCGAGCGGGCCGATGTCGGTCGCCGTCTCCAGCGGATCGCCGAGTTTCAGCGCGTCGAAGGCGGCGACGAAGCGGGCGGTGAAATCCTCATAGATGTCGGCGTGAACGAGGAAGCGCTTGGCCGCGATGCAGGATTGGCCGTTATTCTGGGTGCGGGCCTTCACGGCGGTTCGCACGGCCAGTTCCAGATCCGCCGACGGCATGATGATGAAGGCGTCAGTGCCGCCAAGTTCCAGCACGGAAGGCTTGATCGCCTTGCCGGCCTGCGCCCCGACGGCTGAACCGGCCGCGCCCGAACCGGTCAGCGTGACGGCGCGCACGCGGTCATCGCCAACAATGCCCGCGACGGCGGACGCGGACACCATCAGCGTCTGGAAACAGCCGTCCGGAAATCCCGCGCGGCGGAAGATATCGGCGATGTTCAGGGCGGAGCGCGGGACGTTTGAGGCATGCTTGAGCAGGGCGACATTGCCGGCCATCAGCGTGGGCGCGGCAAAGCGGAAGACCTGCCAGAAAGGGAAATTCCACGGCATCACCGCGAGGACCGGGCCGATGGGGAGATGGCGGACGAAACTGCGCGCGGCGCCGGTCGGCGTCACCTCGTCGGCCAGATAGCCTCCTGCATGGTCGGCATAATGGCGGCAGACAAGCGCGCACTTGTCGATTTCCGCGCGGGCCTGCCCGATCGGCTTGCCCATTTCCAGCGTCATGGTGCGGGCATAATCCTCGCGCCCCTCCTCCAGAACGGCGGCGGCGCGGCGCATCAGTGCGGCGCGGGTCTCGAAGCTCTCCAATCGCCAGGCCGCAAACCGCGCGCTGGCAGCGGCGAGGGCGGCTTCGACCTGGCCCGCATCGTCGGCGGGAATGGTCTCGATGGGTTGCTGGGTGGCGGGATTGACGGACTGGAAGGACATATGGCGTGGACCTCGCGGGTCTGCGGAGTGTTGAAACGGGGCTGCAATGCATATAGCGCAGGGATATGGCCAGTGTTCCACGTCTCTTCGTCATCGCTGATCTTTGCGCCGACGCGATTGTCGCCCTCTCGCAGGATCAGGGGCATTACCTTGTGCGGGTGATGCGGCTCGGCGCGGGAGCGAGCCTGCGCATCTTCAACGGG
Source organism: Hyphomonadaceae bacterium (assembly GCA_041736285.1). GTDB lineage: Bacteria > Pseudomonadota > Alphaproteobacteria > Caulobacterales > Hyphomonadaceae > JBGSUF01. Next base: position 3,541 of record JBGSUF010000327.1, read on the forward strand.
CGTCACGGGGAGTGGCGGGCCATCATCGACCAGGTGATGGGCAAGTCGGTGCTTTTGAAAGTGGGCGAGCAATTGTGCGGACAGGCATCGGGCATGCCGCTGACGCTGGCTTTTGCGCCGCTGAAGAAGACGAGAACGGATTTTGTAGTGGAGAAGGCGACCGAGCTTGGCGCCGCCGTCATCCAGCCGGTGCTGACCGAACGCACGCAGGCCGAGCGGGTCCGCACCGACCGGCTGAGCGCGCTGGCCATGGAGGCGGCGGAACAGACCGAGCGCCTCGATACGCCGCGCATCTGCGAACCGCTGAAACTGCACGATTTCCTGGACGGCTGGGATACGGGCGCGCGGCTCTATTTCGCCGACGAGGCGGGGTCCGACGCTGGTCAGGCGTGGGGCGTGCGGACGGGCAAGGCGGTCGCGCTGCGCACGGC
>JBGSUF010000079.1:0-3752 GCA_041736285.1 Hyphomonadaceae bacterium
GCCATTCCCGAGGGCGCGCAGACCGGCCGCCAGCTTCGCCTGCGCGGCAAGGGCATGCCCTCGCTTCGCGGCGGCGGCACCGGCGACCTCTACATGGAAATCTTCGTCGAGACCCCGCGCAATCTGTCCGCCCGGCAGAAGGAAATCCTGCGCGAATTCTCCGATGGTTGCTGCGACAGCTGCCACCCGGAAAGCCATGGCTTTATCGGCAAGGTCAAGCGTTTCTGGGATGGGCTCCGCCCTGACGGCGAAGCCCACTAGGGCCGGCTCCGGAGGGCCGGCGCCCGATCAGCTGATCGTCGCGCCGCCGTCGATGACGATCTGATTGCCCGTCATGTAGGCCCCCGCTTTGGAGGCCAGGAACACCACCGCGCCAGCAATCTCCTGCGGTTCGCCGATCCGCGCCATTGGCGTCGTCGCCAGGGCGCGCTTGAGGTTGTCGGGGTTTTCCCACAGCGCCTTCGCAAAATCGGTCTTGATGAGGCCCGGCGCGACACAGTTCACGCGGATATTGTCCCGGCCCCATTCCACCGCGAGGTTGCGCGCCAGCTGGAAGTCGGCCGCCTTGGAAATCCCGTAGGCCCCGATGATCGGCGAGCCCTTGATCCCGGCAATCGACGAGACGATGACGATGGCGCCGTCCTTGCGGGCCTTCATGTCCGGCGCGACAAGCTGGCAGAGCCAGTGATTGGAAATGACATTGTTCTGCAGAATCTTGGTGAACTGCTCGTCGGTCATCCCGGCCATCGGCCCGTAATACGGGTTGGAGGCGGCGTTGCACACCAGCACGTCGACCGGGCCGAACGCCTCACGCGCGCCTGATACAAGTGCTTCCAGCTCGCTCTTTTCGGAGATATTGGCCGCGATCGCGATGGCCGTCCCCGCGCCGAAACGCGCGTTGATCTCGGCCGCCGTCTCTTCGCAGGCGGGCGCCTTGCGCGAGGAAATCACCACCCGCGCGCCCTGCGCCGCCATTTCCTCGGCGATCGCCTTGCCGATCCCGCGCGATGATCCGGTGATGATGGCCGTTTTACCGGTCAGGTCGAAAAGTGACATCTGGCAGTGTCCTCCCTTGGTACGTTTGTTTGACCAAAGGCATAAACAGTTCGAACGGCGCTGGCCAGATGCTCTGCAAGTCATACGGCGAGGTCGGCAATCCGTCACAAAACGATCACACCCCTTGTCAGGCGCGCTGCGCCGGTCCATATAATGCTCAGAGTGAGCATAAGTCCTCCGCTCGGGGGATGAAGGCTCGCCGGAGCTGATGCTGCCGAGAGGCGCTTTTTTCCGGCACGTTACACCGGCACGTGAGGGCCGGCTCGTTGAGACCGGCTCGTTGAGGCGGCAACGTTGGAAGAGAGGGGCATGACCATGGCCAGACTGATTGACGCGACCCCCGGATGCGCGCTGCCGACCCCGGCCCGTGACGCCGCAACCTCGCCGCTGGCCTACACCGCGCAGGTGCGTGCCGCGACCGATCATCTCTATCCGCGCGTCGCCGACTTCATCACCCCGATGGAGTGGCCCGCCATCGCGCCGCTCGTCCACGAGATCAACACGCTGAAGGCGCAGAAAAACGCCGTCATCCTCGCGCACAATTACATGACGCCCGACATCTTCCACCTCGTCGGCGATTTCATGGGCGACAGCCTGCAGCTTGCCCGCGAGGCCGCAAAGGTTGACGCCGACATTATCATTCAGGCCGGCGTTCACTTCATGGCGGAAACCTCGAAAATCCTCGCGCCGGACAAGACCGTCCTCATTCCGGACACGCGCGCGGGCTGCTCGCTCGCCGCCTCGATCACGGCCGCCGATGTGCGCCTGATCCGCCAGCGCTATCCGGACCTGCCCATCGTCACCTATGTCAACACCACCGCCGAGGTGAAGGCGGAGTGCGACATCACCTGTACCTCCTCCAACGCGGTTCAGGTCGTCGAGCATGTGGCGCGCGAATGGAACACCAACCGTGTCATCCTGATCCCTGACCAGTATCTGGCCCGAAATGTCGCGGCGATGACCGGCATCAGCATCATCACATGGCCGGGCGCATGCGAGGTCCACGAGACCTTCACGCGCGAGGATGTCGACGCGCTGCGAGCGGCCCATCCGGGCGTGGTCATCCTCGCCCACCCGGAATGCCCGCCGGACGTGCTGCAGGCCGCCGACTACGCCGGCTCGACCGCCGCACTCGCCAACTATGTCCAGACCCGCAACCCGGCCAAGGTCGTGCTCCTGACCGAATGCTCGATGTCGGACAATGTCGCCGCGACCGCGCCGCAGACCTCCTTCATCCGCCCGTGCAATCTCTGCCCGCACATGAAGCGGATCACGCTGGAAAACATCCGTGACGCGCTGTTGACCGGGCAGACCGAGGTCGTGATTGCCGAGGATGTGCGCCTGCGCGCCAAAGCCGCCATCGACGCCATGCTCGCGCTGCCGAAGACCGACACCCCGCTCGATTTCGACACCACAAGACCGAGCGTGCCCGTCGAAATGATCCACTGAACGCAACCGCCGGGCGACGGACGGCGCCGAACATGCCGTCCCCGCCGCAAATCTTCCTAGCTTCCGCCGCAAGGTCGGGTTTATCCTGACGCAACAGGAAAACCGGAGGTCTGCCCATGCCACGCCTGAAAGCTCTTGCCTCGGGGATCGCATTCGCCCTGATCTGCGCCCTGCCAGCCCTCGCGAGCAACAATAACGGCCTTGGCCAGCCGAGCGATACCGATCCGTCCGACATTCTCGGTGCATGGACATTCGCCACCAAGCCTTACCGGGACGGGCGCTGCACGATGTCCGGCTCGATGGTGCTTTCGCCGGATCCGGAGGATGGCGTCTATGCCTGCGAGCTGACGGCGATCGAGCAGTGTGACATGTGGGGCAAGTCCGTGGTCGTGCAGTCGTGCACCGTGCGCCGGTTCGGCAATCAGGTGTCGGTGCGCTCTGAAATCGTCGAGATGCTCGAACAGAAGCCGCAGACCGCAAGCCTGCTCTACGTGCCCGACAATTTCGCGCTGACCGTTCAGAGCCAGAACCGCATGTATGGCAGCCTCGTCTCCGCCGCGACCGCGCCGGTGGAGTTCATCCGCAACCTCGACGGGATCAGTTGATGCGCGCCGCCGTTTTCGCCGTCGCCGCCGCGCTCTGCGGCCCCGGCGCCCTCTTCCTCCCCGCCGCCGCGCAGGACAACGGCGCTGGCCGCCCGGACGTGACCGGCAGCTGGACCTTCATCGCCAATGTCCATCCGGCCTGCACCTTCACCGGCACGGCCACTCTGACGGCGACCGATAACCCCAACCTCTATGGCTGCGAACTGACCGCCAACCAGATCTGCGAGCCGGACTTTGACTATTCCGTACGCCAGACCTGCACCGCCCGGCGTGTCGGCAACCAGCTCTCGATCCGCTCCGAAATCACCGAATTTCTGCGGGGGGAGCCGTCGGACTACTATTTTCCGGACAATTTCTCCCTGTCGATCAAATCGGGCCAGCGGATGTTCGGCGCACTGATCTCCTCAGCCTCGTTTTCGGCGGAATTCATTCGCTCGGAAGACGGAATTTCGTGACACACGACCGGACGGTCGGCCCTTTCCCGCGCAACGGCCCCGCGCCCATGGCGAGCCCTGACTCATGACCACAAGTCTCCCGTCTCCCGCGCCCGGTCCCGGCCAGGACGTTCTGATTGTCGGGGCGGGGCTTGCGGGCCTCTTCCTCGCGCTCAGCCTCGCGCCGCGACCCGTGCGCGTCCTCTCC
>JBGSUF010000339.1:0-4520 GCA_041736285.1 Hyphomonadaceae bacterium
CGAACGCGCCGCGCCTCACCGGCGTCTGGCTGTGCGCGGAGAATGACAACGCCGCCCTCGTCATGCTCGGCAATGTGCAGGCGTGGCTGCGCCGCGCGGGCCAGCCATCCTGCCCGGTCCACGTCTTCATGAACGATCAGAGCCTGCTTGGCGAACCCAGCGCGCACGTGATCGGCTTTGGCGACCTCGCCGAGATCGTGGTCGCCAGCGAAGCCTTTGACGATACCCCGGACGCCGCCGCGAGAGCCTATCACGCCGATTACGTGTCCCGGCTCGGCGTCGACACGGTGCGACAGAGGCTGAAGGCCAATGACACGTCGGTCGCAGACTGGGACGGGCTTGCACCCGCTTACCGCGCCTCGAACCGCGCGGCCGCCGACCACCTTCCGGCAAAGCTTGCAAGCGTCGGCCTGAACCCCGTCGTCGCGGCCGATGGCCGCCTGACGCCGCTCCCGCGCGGACAAGGGCTGTTTGGCAACGACGATGAGAAGATCATGCTCGCCCAGCTCGAACACGAGCGCTGGATGGCCGAGCGCCGCTGGGACGGCTGGCGGCAAGGCCCCCGCAACAACCCGGAGCGCACCCATCCGGACCTTGTGCCCTGGGACCAACTGCCCAGCGCATCCAAGGGGTATGATCTTGCCATCGTCGAGCAGGCCGACCACGCCGTCCGGTCCGCCTGAGTTCCGGGCGAGGTCCGGGCGAGACGCGTCAGGCGAGCGCCTTGACCACGGCGATCAGGAGCGCGTCCTTGCGCTGCTGGAACTCGGGCAGCGCCTCGTACGGGATGAGCAGCGGATGGGTCCTGGCCTCGGCGTCCTTGACCTCGCCGAGCCGCCAGCCATCGCGCAGCTTCGCCGCCATCCACTGCCTGTGCTGACCACCCGGCCCCTCGGCGGGATTTTCGATGACGTGAGCGACGCTTTCGCGGGTCGCCTGTTTCATCCAAGCGGGCGCTCGAGACCAGGCCGGCATTGGCGGCTCGTCATGCGCGGCCGCCCAGGCCCGGATCGCCTCATGGACCACACGGGCGATACGGTCTTGCGCCGAAACAGCTTTGGCCATGCAGTCCTCCTGATTTGCGCCGATCCGCTGCCAGAGCTCTTACTACAGGATGCGCCGCGCAATCCATCCCCTGCGCAAATGCGGGCCGCTTGACCCGGTCTACAACGTGCAGCGCTGACAGCGCCTACATCCCCGCTGCGCCTCCGGCAACGACCTCCGCCGCCGCGCCCGTTTCAGACGTGACAATCCGGCGCCCGCGTCTTATGCGTGAATTCATCAAGCACGGGGGGCCGGGTGGCGGATATCTTTATCAGTTACAAGAGTGAGCGGCGCCCCGTCGCGGAGCATCTTGCCGACATTCTGGACGATCACGGCTATTCGGTCTGGTTCGACTACGCCCTGTCAACGGGCCGCGACTTCGCCCGTCAGATCGAGACGGAGTTGCACGCCGCGCATATCGTGCTCGTGTTGTGGTGCGATCTCTCCGTCGACAGTGACTGGGTGCGCAGTGAGGCGCGCTATGCCAAGGCCAATGGCAAGCTGCTCCCCTGCCTGATTGCGCCATGTACGCTGCCCGTGGAGTTCAACGGGGACCAGGCCCGCAACCTGACCACCTGGTCGGGTGAGCCTTCGGCCTTGCAGCCAAGGGTTTTGCTTGATGACGTGGCCGCGCGGCTGGACCGTCCGCCGGTGCCGAATCTCCCCGCACTCGACCGGGCGCAGAGGATGTGGCGGCGGCTGGGCGCAACATCCCTCTGGCAACTCACTCTGGGTGACGCCGTTGCCGACCGAGACGAACGCCCGGCGCCGGATTTTGGTGTCAAGCCGCCAATTCGCGTGGCCCCGCCGCCCGCGCCGAACAAGCCGGTTGCTGAACCTGCGACCCGTCCTGCCGCCGGCGCTTCGCCCTTGCCGGACAAGAACGAAGCGCCTTCGACGCCGTCCGGCCGGGTGTGGGCCGGGCTCAACCGGGATGACCCGGACATTCTGTTGAATTTCGAATTGACCTTTGCCGGAACGCCGGAGGCCGACCGCGCAAAAAGCCAGCGTGCCATCCTGCGCGCCAATGCATTGCGCGAACGCAGCGCGGCGCTGGCAGACTGGGATCGCTGGCTTGAGGAGTTCAAGGCGTGTGACCATGCCCGCATGATCGAGGCTGACCTTGCCGGGCTCGCCCTGACAGCAGCGCGGGCGACGGGTGACCCGTCAATGTTTGATGAGGTCATAGACCGCTTTCCCGGCACGGAAGAAAAGTTTCACGCGCTGCAGGAGCGCGAAGCGGCAGAGCGGGCGTGGCCAGTCCTCGCAGCGAAGGCTGGCGAGCCTGTCGCCGAGCGGCTTTTCCCGGTTCGGCTCAGCGGCGTTGCGAACTGGCCTGCGCCGAACATGGTGGCGATTCCCCCCGGGCGCTTCCTGATGGGAGCAGCGAAGGGGGAAGTGGACGCTGCCGATCATGAATTTCCTCAGCATCAGGTCGACATCGATTACGCCTTTGCGCTCGGCCAGCACGCGGTGACCTTTGCCGAATGGGATGCGGCGCGCGCGGCGGGGGCAAAGCTGGCAAAGCCTGAAGACGAGGGTTGGGGCCGGGAGCGCCGCCCGGTCATCAACGTTTCCTGGGACGACGCCATGGCCTATCTTGCGTGGATGAATGAACGCTTGGGACTTCTTGATCGCCCGGATGCGTACCGGCTGCCGTCAGAGGCGGAATGGGAATATGCCTGCCGGGCCGGGACGACGACACCTTTCAGCTTTGGTTCGACGATTTCGACAAGCCAGGCCAACTATGACGGCGATTACACCTACGGGTCAGGCGCCAAAGGAGAATACCGCGAGAGAACGACTCCGGTGGGCTCGTTTTCTGCCAACGCGTTCGGTCTCTACGATATGCATGGCAATGTCTGGGAATGGACACAGGATTACTGGAACGAAAGCCACGGCGGCGCTCCAGACAACGGCTCGGCCCGGACGAGCGGGTATACCTCGCGTCGGGTCCTCCGCGGCGGTTCCTGGTTCAACAATCCGCAGTACCTCCGCTCGGCGAGCCGTAGTAACAGGAGCATTCCCTCGAAGCGCAACTACAATCTCGGCTTCCGTGTGGCCAGGACGCTTTAACCCCTTTCCCCTTTTGCAGCGGGCGCCAGCCCGTGCCTCGCACCCGCGAAGCGGGTTCGCGATTTTTCAGGCCCGTCAACGACCGCCTGTGGCAGGGTCTGCGGCGATGATGGCTGCGGTCGCGGAGCGCGAGGGATGGGGGCTGGGGGCGGAATGCGCCGCAAACGCGGCCTGAGACCGCTGTCCTTGTTTCACCCCGGATGTTTCACTCCAGACGGCCGCTTCGCATGCCAGCCTTCGTCCCGGCGCAAGTGTCCGGGCGCAAACGCCCTCGTTCGCGCTGAGCTTGCGTTACAGTCCCGCCAGCAATTGGTCGATCCAGGCCGGCACCACTTCGCTGGCGACGCCGAGGCGGGTTTCCGTGAACGCCCACGCGTTTTCGGAGGGTTCGAGATTGAGTTCCACCGTGCGCGCCCCGACCTCGCGGGCCATGGTCACGAATCCCGCCGCCGGATAGACATTTCCCGACGTGCCGATGGCCGCGAACAGTCCGCAGGTGCCAAGCGTTTCGGCGATCTCGTCAAGATGGAAGGGCACCTCGCCGAACCAGACAACGTGCGGCCTCATCCCGCCAGCCTTCCCGCAATCGGGGCAGAGGGTGCGCGTCGACAGATTGTCCGGGTTTTCCCGAACGACGCCGCAGTGATTGCAGCGCGACTTGCCAAGCTCGCCATGCATGTGCAGCACGCGGCGGCTGCCGGCCCGCTCATGGAGATGATCGACATTCTGCGTCACCAGCGTGACCCCGCCCGGCCATTCCGCCTCCAGCCTCGCAAGCGCGAAGTGCGCGGCATTCGGCTCGGCGGCGGCCCCGCCATTGCGCCGCGCATTGTAGAAATCATGCACGAAATCAGGGTTGCGCTCGAAGCCCTCGGGTGTGGCAAGGTCGGCCAGAGGGTGTTTCGTCCACACACCGTCCGGGTCGCGAAACGTGCCGAGGCCGCTCTCGGCGGAGATGCCGGCGCCCGTCAGGATGAGGAGATGCGTCGAAGGCTCGATCGGCTCTGCCATGATTTTGCCTTCCCCAATGTTCACACTCGGCTCGCCAGTCGCACGTGGTTAATATAAGGTCAACTCAGACGTCTCCCGGAGGAGGGGTCGGTTGGCCGCTGGCCAGATGTGTAACCAAAGGTGGGGACCGGATGTCTATCTCGAGATCACTTCTGAAAACGCTGTGCCTTGGCGCGGCGGCGAGCGTGTTGCTGGTTGCGTGCGACAACCGGGAAGGACGCGTGGAGCGTGCGGGCGAATTGCGCGACGCCGTCAGTCGCCAGCTTGCCGAGGATGCGCTTGGCCAGAATGTCGAGCTTTCGGCACTGGAGCGGGCCAGCGTCGCAGAGCGTTCGGTGCGCGGCAGTGTCCCGGTGGGCGAAGCCGCAGCAGGTTCCGGCGCCGGTGAG
>JBGSUF010000362.1:0-3388 GCA_041736285.1 Hyphomonadaceae bacterium
GGGCAGGCCGTCCGCGCGGATGCCGGCTTCGGCGGTGATGATGTCCTCGATCTGGCGCAGGAACCACGGGTCGATCCGCGAGGCTGTGTGCAGGCGGGCGACGCTGATCCCCTCACGCAGGGCCTGCGCGACGTGGAGAATACGCTCTGGCGTGGCGGTGGCGGCGGCGTTGATGAGGGCGGCCTCGCGGCTCATCCCCTCCGGCACTTTGATCTCGATCTCGTCAAAGCCCGACAGGCCGGTTTCGAGTGAGACCAGCGCCTTCTGGAAGCTTTCCGCAAAGGTGCGGCCGATGGCCATGGCCTCGCCGACCGACTTCATGGCGGTGGTCAGGTGGTTGGACGCTCCGCGGTATTTCTCAAAGGCAAAGCGCGGGATCTTGGTGACGACATAGTCAATCGTCGGCTCGAAGCTGGCGGGTGTGACGCCGGTGATGTCGTTGTCGAGCTCATCGAGCGTGTAGCCGACGGCGAGCTTTGCGGCGATCTTGGCGATCGGGAAGCCGGTCGCCTTGGACGCCAGCGCCGAGGAGCGCGAGACGCGCGGGTTCATCTCGATGACGATCAGCCGGCCATCCTCGGGATTGACGGCGAACTGCACGTTCGAGCCGCCCGTCTCCACGCCGATCTCCCGCAGGACGGCGAGCGAGGCGTTGCGCATGACCTGATATTCGCGGTCGGAGAGGGTCAGCGCCGGTGCGACGGTGATCGAATCGCCGGTGTGGACGCCCATCGGGTCGATGTTCTCGATCGAGCAGATGATGATGGCATTGTCGGCGCGGTCGCGCACGACCTCCATCTCGTATTCCTTCCAGCCGAGCAGGCTTTCGTCGATCAGCACCTGCGCGACCGGGGAGGCGGAGAGGCCGGAGCGGACGATCTCCTCGTATTGTTCGCGGTTGTAGGCGACGCCGCCGCCGGTGCCGCCGAGCGTATAGGCCGGGCGGATGATGGCGGGCAGGCCGACCGTCTCCAGCGCTTCCATGGCCTGCTTAAGGCCGGCAATCCGGTCATAGCCTTTCAGCTTTCCGGCTGCGTCGCGGATTTCGGGCGCAGCGACAATGGCGGCGCGCGGGTTTTCAAGGCCGATCCGGTCCATCGCCTCGCGGAACAGCTTGCGGTCCTCGGCCATTTCGATGGCGCTGGCATTGGCGCCGATCAGTTCCACCCCGTAGCGGGCCAGCACGCCGTCCTTGAACAGGTCAAGCGCGCAATTCAGCGCGGTCTGGCCGCCCATGGTCGGCAGGAGGGCGTCGGGCCGCTCGCGGGCGATGATCTTTTCGACAAAGGCCGGGGTGATGGGTTCGATATAGGTGGCGTCGGCCAGGCCCGGATCGGTCATGATGGTGGCCGGGTTGGAGTTGACCAGAATGACCCGGTAACCCTCGTCCTTGAGCGCCTTGATCGCCTGCACGCCGGAATAGTCGAATTCGCAGGCCTGTCCGATGACGATCGGGCCTGCGCCAATGACGAGAATGGAGGAGATGTCTGTGCGTCTGGGCATGGGTCTCTTTTCCTTCTGGCCACCGGGCAAACGGCTGGCATGTATCGGGCACCGGACGCAAGGGCAAGGATGTTTTGCGGCAAAAGAAAACCGCGCCGGTTGAGCGGCGCGGGCGGGGCATTGATGGCGGGATCGGCTGTGATCCGGGGGGCTAGCGGGTAAGGCGCGCCGATCGCACCGGCTCGATGACGACCGGCACCGACATTTCGGCCTCGTCGAACCGGATGAGCAACCTGCGATTATTCCCCATGCTGTAGCGTTTGCCCACCATCTGCAGGTAGGGCGAACTCTTGATGCCGCTGCCTGAGCCTTTCATGATGAGACGCTGCGTCGGCAGGTAGATGGCCCCCTCAAGGACAAATTCCCCGGAGCCGGAAAATTCAGAGACCAGTTCGGCTCCGGTCGCGGCGCCCGTGCTTGAGTTGACGGCCCGTGTGGTGCGGTCCTCGGCCAAAAGGATGCCGGCAAAATCGCCGGTGGCCTGCGCCATCAGATTGATTTCCTTGTTGGCAGAGATTTCAGCGCTCGCATTGTCTCCCGACAACAGGAACATGACACCGACGCCATTGATTGAGTCCGTCGCATCTATCTCCAGTTCGCCGTCCTTGATGACATACAGGCCGGGAGCAAGTTCGACGTTGCGGGCCTGGATATCGAGGCCGCCGCAATACACGCCCGGGGACATTTCCGCCGGGAGCGTGCCGTTGCGCTTTATTCTTGTGTCGCGAAAGTCGCATGCGCCGAAGACCGGAGGCTTCCAGCCCGCCAGCGGATCCGGGATGGTATGGCAATTGCCTTCCGGTTGCGGCGAAATCGTCCCTTGCACGCGCTTGGGCGTTCCGGCGACGCAAATCGAACTTGCCTCAAGTTTTGCACCGCCGTTCAGGCGGATCGGTTCGCTCGCCGACGAGTTCGACCACATGGCGCAGTCCGGCGCGAGCGTTTCGGCCGAGTTGAGCAACTCTATGCCTGGGCCGGTCTCGGCCAGCGTGAGGATGCAGAGCGGGAAGTGGCGGGTCGCGATGGCGGTGGCGGACCGGCGAACGGCCTCGTCGGCGCTGCTGCCGCCAAAGCGATTGAAGACGTTGGCGGGATGAAATTCCAACTCGACGAAGATGCGTGTCGACTGGCCGTAGCTGTCGGTCGTTACCGCTTCAACCTCGACCGACTTGGGCACAAACTCGACATTGGCGGCGGCGTAATTGTAGGCCGTGTCGTAGGCGTTGTTGAGCATCTGATCGACCCCGCTGGGGGCGGAGGTCAGGAAGGCCGTTGCGCCTGCGAGCGCTGCATTGTCGGCCGATCCCTGAAGCTGTCCCGCGGTTCGGGTGTCCATGCCGATTGCAAGACTCATTCCGACAAGCGTCATGATGCCACCGATCGACAGCGCCATCATCGGCAGCGTTGACCCGTCACGGGCACCAAGAAGACGTAAGAGAGAGTTCATGAGTTCGCGCATCGGATCTGATGAATTGGAAACAGTCATCCCGATCACGAATACGCCCAATGTGAGAAGGTGAAATTAAAGCGGAGCCTGAACTTCCGTCGTTGCTGTAAACAAAGTCGTTAGGCTGATGACGCCGGGCCACGCACTTCTCGCCAAAAAGACGGGCCCGCCCGGTCAAGGGCAGGCCCTGCGTGCTTTGCGCTTGTCTCCCGACTCCACAGGGGAGACCCGAGGAGAGACGCGGCCGGGGTTTTACCAGCGGCGGGCATCATTCGGATAGCGGTCATAAGCGTCAGAATAGCCGTCGCCGTCTGTGTCGCGTTCATCGGCCTGATCGCGCGCGACGGGAAGGTCGCAGTCCTCGGCATCGTTGCAGCCCTTGGCCGCCCCCGCTGCGCCGCCGAGCACCGCGCCGATTGCGGCGCCGGTTCCGGCATC